>CAJXVR010000279.1 GCA_913061285.1 uncultured Verrucomicrobiota bacterium
GATCTACACTAGATCGCTCGTCGGCAGCGTCAGATGTGTATAAGAGACAGGGCTACGAGGTATTCTAGATCGCGGAAATTCATCGGTTTAATGATAGAGTCTATTGATAGGTTTTATAAATCAAAGATTCATTATTATTCAATTTAACAAATCATAAACCGGTAGCCATGATGCAGAGGTCAGGAAGATTGCCTGAACGCTCAATATCCAGGTGTCCGGATCTTGAGTTGCAAGTGGGGCGCCAGTGAAAACCAAATGAAACCTAACTTATTAATTACTATCGCCATGAGTTTTAATGCCGCATGCACGACCGCTGATGACCTCAATGATAACTCCGGAACACTCACGAGCGGTGATCCCAGAGGGCCCGCTGCGGTCATGCCGGTAAACTCGCCGGCCTCGATGGCGCAGTGTCCGGTGATGGGAGGCGGTAATCCGGCCGGCGCTCGTCACACGGCAGCCGGGGCAATGTCGAATAGCCACTGGTGGCCAAATCAGCTGAATCTGAAGATTCTCCATCAGAACTCGCAGAAGGGGAATCCTTTGGGAGCAGGGTTTGACTATGCAAAGGCGTTTCAGGAGCTAGACCTGGAGGCGGTGAAGCAAGACTTGGAGACTTTAATGACGAATTCTCAGGACTGGTGGCCGGCTGACTTTGGGCACTATGGTCCTCTCTTCGTTCGAATGGCCTGGCATAGTGCGGGTACCTATCGTGTCTCAGATGGTCGAGGCGGTGCCAGTTATGGGACTCAACGTTTTGCCCCGCTGAACAGTTGGCCTGATAATGCGAATCTAGATAAGGCTCGTCGCTTGCTATGGCCGATCAAGCGAAAGTATGGCCGCAGTATTTCTTGGGCAGACTTGATGGTGCTCACGGGAAATGTGGCTTTGGAATCCATGGGCTTCAAGACCTTGGGATTTGCCGGTGGTCGCGAGGACGTCTGGGAACCGCAAGAAGATATTTATTGGGGCCCTGAAAGCGAATGGCTTGGGGACCAACGGTATACTGGTGATCGCGAATTGGAAGATCCCCTTGGTGCCGTGCAAATGGGATTGATCTACGTCAATCCTGAAGGTCCCAATGGCAAACCGAACCCTCTCGCGGCTGCCAAAGATATTCGTGAAACCTTTGGCCGAATGGCAATGAACGATGAAGAAACGGTGGCTCTGATTGCTGGAGGACACAGCTTTGGCAAAGCGCATGGGGCGGCCAGTCCTGAAAGGCATGTTGGGCCTGAACCGGAAGCTGCTGAACTTGAGGAGCAGGGACTTGGTTGGAAAAATGGGTATGGAAAAGGGAAGGCCGAGGATACCATTACCAGTGGCCTGGAAGGGGCCTGGACGATGACGCCCACAAAGTGGTCGCATGGCTTTTTCGAGAACTTGTATGACTACGATTGGAAACTGACGAAGAGCCCGGCCGGGGCTTGGCAGTGGACTCCAGACGATGAAACCGCTGAAGGTCTGATTCCTGATGCCCATGACTCGTCGAAGTCTCACGCTCCGATGATGTTCACTACGGATCTCGCATTGAGAATGGATCCAATCTACGGCAAGATTTCCAAGCGATTCTATGAGAACCCTGAAGCGTTTAGAAAGGCCTTCGCTAAAGCATGGTACAAATTAACCCATCGAGATATGGGACCGGTCTCTCGCCTGCTTGGATCTGATGTTCCGGCCCCGCAACGCTGGCAAGATCCCGTGCCAGATCGTGACTACGATTTGATAGGGGAGGCTGAAATCAGGAGTCTCAAGAGTCAGATTCTCGCCACGAAGCTCACAGTTTCGCAACTTGTTTCGACCGCTTGGAGCGCTGCATCCACCTTCCGTGGAAGTGACAAGCGCGGTGGTGCGAATGGAGCCCGTCTTCGCCTTGCCCCTCAGAAGGATTGGGCAGTGAATGATCCTGCTAGATTGGACTCGGTTCTCATTACGCTTGAAGCGGTTCAAAAGGCCTTTAATCAAGGTCGCGCTGACTCCATGGCGGTTTCTTTAGCGGATCTGATTGTGCTCGGGGGCTGTGCCGCGCTTGAAGAGGCAGCAAGACGAGGAGGCGTTGAGGTTGAGGTTCCTTTTTCTCCAGGACGAACCGATGCCTCGCAAGAAATGACAGATGTCGAATCGTTTGTCGTGCTTGAGCCTAAGTCCGATGGGTTTCGGAATTATTTCAGTCATGAGATCGACCGCCCAGGTGAAGAACTCTTAGTTGATCGTGCCCAGTTGCTCACGCTCACCGCACCAGAAATGACTGTGCTCCTAGGAGGGATGAGAGTGTTGAACACCACTGTCGGATTTCCACAGTTGGGGGTCTTGACGAAACGACCTGAAACTCTCAGTAACGATTTCTTTGTCAACCTTCTAGATATGGGAACCGCTTGGAAGAAATCCGCGGTGTGTGAGCACTTTTTTGAAGGTCGGGATCGTGATACTGGCGAAGTGAGATGGACGGCAAGTTCGGTCGACCTAGTTTTTGGTTCGAACTCACAGCTGCGAGCGATTGCTGAAGTGTATGCCGGGGAGGATGCCACAGAAAAATTTGTGCGAGACTTTGTAGCGGCGTGGGACAAGGTAATGAATCTCGATCGATTTGATCTCGAAGCGTCCGTTCGATTCGGGAGCAAGGGATAGTCGCGATGTCATTGGGAAGGGAGGTGCCATTGATAGGCTCTTCTCTTCCCCTTTTCTGTTGAGGTGAACCGAGGTTCATGACGAGAACAAGGATGGCTATGTTGTTTTTACCGACAACGAGTGAATCTTACTCGCCGGGAACGATTTGAAGAATCGAACAATTCGGTCGCAGATTTGCTTGAGAATCTCGAGTCCTCAAGGACGCTTGATGTATTTTATCTGCATGAATTTATTGAAGTCGCTCTTGTCGGCTCCGTGAGTCATTAGGACGAGAACGCGTTCATTGGCGTTTTTCTGAGTCATGAACGTTTTTTGTAGCATGATCTTTCCGTTGAGATCTTTCGCCTTTGTTGTCCAATGAACGGTCTTCGATTCCTTTTCGTAGGTGCCCTGCATGCTGGCTGAATATGGCCCGTGATCAATGACCGTTCCGACGAGTTGTTTTTGATCGAGGTCATATCCGACGATGGAATGAATTTTCATAGATTGGCCCATGAATTCTGAGTCGAAATCCGAGGCAACCCAGTGTTCTCCATAGGGTCGGTTTTTTTCGATGCCTTTGAATTTGATCGACGGAGAATCCGGTCCTGAGGGCCACACCTCGATTTCGGCGTCCCAAATGCCGGCGAGCGATTGTATGGCTTCGAGTTCAATGGGCTTTGCGGCTGCTTTTTCCTCGGCGAAACTAGAGAGAGCAAGCGATAGGGCTAAGGCGAGATAGGTGCCTATTTTCATAGATGATTTATTCTGGGGTGATAAGGTAGGGACTGAATGGGCCAAGACCTTAAGAATTAGATCAGATCTTCACTGTGAATCCAAGGCATTCGGTGTCTTCTAATTATTAGCGATGAAACGACGATCTGTTGGAATTTTCATTCTCACGCTATGCCTGGTGGCATTTCAGTTGGCGGCAAAGGATTTCAAGCTAGAGACCTTGCGGCAGCGCGCAGAATCGGGCGATCCGGTGGCTCAGCTCGAGCTTGGAAATACGCTACGTCTTGGTTCTGGGGTTCCGAAGAACGCCGCGTTGGGTTTCGAATGGATTGAGAAGGCGGCTCGCCAAGGGAACGCGCTTGCTCAACGTAATCTCGGGAGTTGCTATCTCTACGGGATTGGGATTGCTCGAGATCCGGCGAAAGCTGCCAAATGCTATCGTGACGCCGCTCTGCAAGGAGATACGAGTGCCCAATGTAATCTTGGGATGCTTTACCTGCAGGGGATTGGAGTGGGGAAAGATGAGAAGCAAGCCGTCGCTTGGTTCTTGAAGGCCGCTGAGCAAGAAGATTCGGTCGGACAAAGAAATCTCGCTAGCTGCTATTCGAACGGGGTTGGAGTGGGCAAGGATGAAGCAAGGGCCTTGCAATGGTATCGTGCGGCGGCGGCCCAAGGGGATGCAAATTCGCAGTTCAATGTTGGACTCGCCTATTATCAGGGCATGGTTCTCGATAAGGATGAGACGAAGGCATTCGAGTGGATTCTGAAAGCGGCACAGAACGGGGTGCCGGATGCCCAGTATCATCTTGCTTGGCTCTACGGGAATGGGGTTGGTGTCTCGGTAAACAAGAGCGAGGCTATGAACTGGTTGCGCAAAGCGGCGATGCAAGGGCATCCCAAGGCTCAGCGTTTCCTCCAAGAACCGATTGATTGGAGTCGTCTCTTGTAAGGCTCTCGCAGCGCAGTAATCGCTTCAAAGGGCTTTGATTTGTTCCGAAATCCACTCCTCCCGTCCGGGCTGGGTGAGGATGAAGATCTCTTGAATGCCCTTGGCCGACTGAGTGACTGCCTTGAGTCCCCCGGGACGCTTTCCCTGCAGTTTGACCGCCCCTGTTTTTCCGTGACGTCCTAGAGATTTTCCCCCGAATGAATGCCCAATGACCACACCAATGACCCCGTCCAAAGACTCAATCCGATTGAGCGTTCGGCGGGTTTCTGAGGATGTGCTCTGGTGTCGGCCTCGTTTTGGCATCGCTGGCCTAGGATAGGAACACGGACGGCGTGTTGACGAGCCGCAATGTCTTCAATGGTTGCTTTCTTGATTTCTTGCAGTTCTTCTTGCCGCATGCCTTCTGGGTTGCAGTGGCTGCTGGGCGAGGGCAGAGTTTGAATGTTAATAATAATTGGATCCAGGGGCCGCAGTCCTTGATTGACGGTTTCATTTTTAGTTCAAGGTAAGAGAGGTGTGTAAATCGGGTGAATCTTAAGACGATTATTCTTCGCGAGCTGCGACTGCAAAGTCGGAATCGCTGGACTTACTGGCAGCGAGTTGGCTTTGCTGGGTTGCCATTGATTATGTGTCTTTGGGTGTTTGCAGGTAGCAATCGTGATCCAGGACAAGAGATGTTGGTGGTTGCGAGCGTGGTTTCGATGCTCCTCTTTGGCTTCGGGGCAGCGCTTGCTGTGTCTGACGTTATTTGCTCGGAACGTCGAGAGGGGACGCTGGGATTGCTGTTTCTGACATCCCTCCGATCCTGGGAGTTGCTACTGGGGCTAGCCATTTCAGCGGGAGCGCGATTCTTATTGTGCTTGATCGCTATCATGCCGGTGCTTCTGCTTCCGCTCTTGACCGGAGGGGTGCATTGGCCTGAAGTTCTGCGAGAATGTCTCAATGTATTGATTGTAGTTTGGTTAGGGATCAGCGTGGGACTGTTTTGGTCCGCCGTGTGTCGCGAGGCCAAAACATCGGCATTGTGCAGCGTCGTAACCTTGTTGCTGGTTTGTCTGTTGCCCTTCGGGCTGGCCGTATTGATTACCGCGTTCACTGGGGGGAGGCTCACAACGCTCCAGATTGCCATTGGAGGCCCTATGTTTCTTGCTCCACTGGCTCTTACGGAAGTCATTCAGACGGAATCACTCTTAGCCTATCTTGTCAGCGTTACTAGCGTTTCGATGATCGGACTTGTCTTCTTCCTTTTTTCCTACCGAACATTTATGGCTTTGTGGATTCGAGAGGCGAGTGGTTTGGCGGTAGCAAGGACGCGCCGTCGATCTAGTAACCGAGTCGTGCGCTGGTTCCAGCAGGATTGGGTGACTCCGACTTTGTCCCGAAAGCTGAGCCTTCGCTTTCCGGATGAATTGAGCCCTTACTATGTGCTCACTAAGTGTTACAGTCGGGATCTTCCCTTTCTCCGCATCCTTGTGCCACTTGTCGTCTGTATTTACTTAGTGGTAGCAGCGTTTTCATCGCAATTGGCAATTCTGGGCTCGCGAATGAACTACTATGAAGGAGCCTTCGGGATATTGCTCCTCTTGGATTTTTTAGTGCGCTTTAATGCGGCTATTGAGGCACCGAGACAGATTATATCTGATCGCCGCTCAGGGATGCTCGAGTTGATCCTAACGACGCCGTTGCACAATAGGGAGATAGTCCCCGCATTGTTAGACGGAAGCTCGGACGCGCATCGGGGAAAGACCGCCGTTTTGGTAGCGATGCACCTCTTGCAAAGTTTACTCTTGATTGGAGGCCTAGCCGGTTCCCGAACGGGAATGGAGGGGCTTGAGTTATTTGTTTTGCATCTTGGCTTGGCACTGTTTGTGCCGTGGGAGATGCGAGTGTTGCGGACGCTGGGAATTTTCTGGGGGCTTCGTGGCGTGAACGCTGTTCGGATCTTTGTTCAGCTGTTTAGTGTGGCGTATTTATTTCCGGTGTTGCTGATCCTCTTGTTTTCGGGGGGATTAGGAATGAGATCTGGAACCTTCGGGTTGGCACTGGTTGTCGTATGGCATGGTCTGCGCCTTTTCCTATGGCGATTTCTGCTTGATCGTTCTAAGCCGAATTCCGAACGGGTGAGGGAGTCTGTCACCTCCGATGGTGTCTGATAAGGCGAGATGGGGAAAGCTCTCCCCTGCCAAGATCTCTAGATCTCATTCTCGGGGTGATCGTCTATTGCGGTCGTCCATTCGGGGCGCTACGTTCGTGTCTTACCCCGTGAATTTTGTTTTGGTGCCTAGCCTCATGAATCAACGTTTGTTACCCTTGCTCCTTTTGCTCACTTCCCTTTGCTGTGTCGCTGATCCTGTCGATCGCGAAGGTTTGTTCCACCCCGATATTGATACTGGGATTACGCTGCTAGACGGATTTGATGCCGAGCTTCTTTACGAAGTTCCAAGCTCCCAGGGGTCTTGGGTGGCAATGACCTTCGATCCGAAGGGACGACTGATCGTGTCTGATCAGGACGACAAGGGGGTGTTTCGAGTGACCTTACCGGTGGCTGGAGATCAGGCTTCCGGGGTCCGCGTTGAGAGTCTCAAGGGTTTTCCGTATCTTCCCATCAAGTGGGGGCGTCGTACGGTGGGCGGGGCGCTTGGTTTTCTGTACGCCTTTGACAGTCTCTACATGTCGTCGATGAAAGGGCTTTATCGGATTCGAGATACGGATGGAGACGATACCTTCGACGAGTTTACATTGCTCAAGAAGTTAGGGGTGGGCTATGAGCATTCAGCCCACAATATTATTAAGTCGGAAGATGGACAGGCACTCTATTTGGTGACGGGGAACCACACTCGCTTGCCTCAGGGCGTTCCAAGTCTCCAACCGCCCGTTTGGGGACAGGATTCCTTGCTTCCCGCAATGCCTGATGCCATGGGCCATGCCGTTGGTGTGAAGGCACCGGCGGGATGGATCTGCCGTATTTCTCCTGATGGAAAGGATTGGACGATGGTGGCTTCCGGATTACGCAATGCCGTGGACATTGCAATCAATCGGGCTGGAGAGTTGTTTACCTATGACTCGGATCTGGAGTTTGATATTGGAAGCCCTTGGTATCGCCCAACCAGGGTTAATCATGTGACTTCTGCGAGCGAATTTGGCTGGCGTGCTGGTTCGGCAAAGTGGCCCGAGTATTTTGCCGATAGCAATGGAGCCGTCGTTAACATTGGTCCTGGATCGCCTACGGGGATTAGCTTTGGGCATCATTCTAATTTCCCCGCGGTCTTCCAGGATAAGCTCTTCATCTGTGATTGGACCTTTGGCACGATTTACACCGTCGACATGGAAGAAGACGGCTCGAGCTACACGGGAACGAAGAAAGAGTTTCTTCATGGGGAACCGCTCAATATTTCAGCCATGCGATTCGGTCCTGACGGGCACATGTATTTTCTCGTTGGTGGCCGAAATACAGATTCAAGGCTCTATCGAATTCGCTACACTGGCACGAACAAAGTGGGGAATGGCAAGGAACTGACAAAGAATCAGTCTCTCCGGGATTTGCGTCACTCGCTCGAGATCTATCATGGGAGCGGCGATGGCGGAGGGCTGGCGGTCGATAAGGCCTGGCCTCACCTGGCTCATGAGGATCGCAATATTCGGTACGCTGCCCGTTTGGTAATCGAGAACCAGGCCCTTGAGCTATGGCAAGAAAAGGTGTTTTCGGAGACGAACCCGAGGTCGGTGATCTACAGCTCGATCGCTCTGTGTCGACACGGGGCCAAATCGCTTTCCAGCCGAGTTCTCTCCAATTTGAACCGCATTCGCTTCGGCTCCTTAGGTAGAGAGGATCGGCTAGCCTTGCTACGTGCCTACTCGCTCTGCTTCATTCGCCTGAACAAACCAAGCCTAGAAGAAGGGAAGGAGCTGATCAGCCAGCTTGGTCCTTTTTATCCCTCCCAAGACGACGTCCTTGATGTCGAACTGTGTCGACTCTTGAGTTATTTGGATTCTCCTGAAGTCGTCCGCAAGACAATGGCGTTGATGAAGCACACGCAAACGAGAGCGCTCGCCTACGACAAGGCGATGCTTGCTCGGCACGAATACGGCAAGGCGATTCTTCAGACCATGGCCAATACTCCCAACAGTCAAAACATTCAGTATGCCTATTCCTTGAGGCGGGTTCAGAATGGCTGGACGCTTGAGGATCGGAAAACCTATTTCTCCTGGATGAACGACACACTAGAGAAAAGCGGGGGAAAGAGTTTTGCTGGCTACATACGAGCGATCCGGGACGACGCGATTCGTCATCTGCCTCCAGAGGTGGCTTCGGCCGTATCCTGGTTGATTGGAGACATTGCGGCTGTGGATCTGAGTGCGCTCCCGGTGCCAAAGGGGCCGCCTGTTGCCTGGACAATCGATACGGCTAGTCACCTCTTCGAGTCAGAATTGAAAGGTCGCAGTTATCAAAATGGAAAGCGTATGTTCGCTGCGGGTCGCTGCGTTGCCTGTCATCGCTTTGAAGGAAGCGGGGGCTACTCCGGACCCGATCTGGGATCGGTGGCAAAGCGATATTCGATCCGAGATATTCTGGTTTCCATTTGTGAACCCAGCAATTCGATCTCGGAACAATATCAAGCCAGCAAGATTGAGCTTGAGAATGGGGAAACGCTCTACGGTCGGATAATCTTTCAAGACGAAGAGGAAATAGCCTTAGCTTCGAATCCCTATGATTTCAGCAAGATTAGTAGAACGAAGAATAATCGGGTTAAGCGAATTGAACCCTCTCAAGTATCGATGATGCCGCCAGGGACGATTTTTGGGATGAATCAAGAAGAGCTCAAGGACTTGATAGCCTATCTTATCTCTGGAGGGAACAAACGCCATCGTGTCTTTAAGTGAGGCGCTGATTCATGTGCTTCAGTCTCGTTGTTGTGAATCACGGGCAAGGATGGAGTGCAGCTCGTTTCAAGCTGCCGTCTGAGTAGGATGCAGCGTTCCAAGGGGCCGGGTTCGATTTCTGAGAAAGTGGGCTGAACACTGTCTCAGCTGCGACTCTCTGCTTGCTGCCTACGAATACCGATTACAAGTGACACGGTCATTAATAGTGAGATGAAAAGCATCGGGACGGATACGACCACGGAGGCGGTCTGAAGGGCGACAAGGACTTCTGATTGTTTTCCGATAGATAGCAGAGCCAGAGGAAGAATCCCGAGTGTCACCGCCCATAGCACTCTGTGCCACCGTGCCGGTTCATCGTTGAAACCGATCGACTTTGTTGCTGATAGTGCGAGGGTATAGGAGGCTGAATCGTAAGTGGTTGCTGCGAAACTAATACAGAGTAAAAAGAAGAGCGGGAGAATCCACTTGCCCAGAGGGAGAGAACACACGACATAGACAACTGCGGCGTGTCGGTTTTCTGAGAATGTGTCAATGATTGGCTGTTTCCCTTCAAATTCGAGGTATGAGCCGTAGCCCCCGAAAATGATGAAGCACAGAGTACATCCCATGGTTCCGAAAAGGATGACGCCCCAGATCAATTGACCGAGCGTTCGACCTCTTGAGATCTTGCAGATAAACATTCCGACAAAGGGTGCGAATGAGATCCACCATGCCCAATAGAACACGGTCCATGCTTCGGTGAAGGCCTTGTTGGATTCAGGATATCGGATCCCGCTCATTAAGGCGAAATGGCTGATCATGAAACGAATACTGTCGATTCCTTGTTCGGTGATGGCTTTGGTCGGTCCCATGAAATAGATGAGCGCCAGCAAGACCAACATCAGAGCGAGATTAATTGTGGATAGTCGTTTGATCCCACGGTCAAGTCCCAGCGAAACGGAAAGGGCGATCAACCCGACAAGGAGCAAGATCGAGGCAATCGTAAAGGCGAAGCTTGGTTCGAACTCGAAAAAGGCTCTAAAGGATTCGGTGATTAGTGGGGTTGTTAGCCCTAGTCCCGTGCTTGCGGAGCCGATCAATCCAATCATGAATAGAGCGTTGATCGTTCGCCCGGGCCAACGCTGGGTCGCTCCTTTCAGGATCGGTGCGCAAGCCTCGGCGAGACTGGGATTCGCGGACCCTCTGACATGATACGCGTAGCTGAGACACGCGGCGGGGAGGGCATAGAATGCCCAACCGAGGATGCCCCAATGGAACATGCCATAGCTCATCGCCCACTGATGTGCTTCCGTAGATTTGGCTTCGATGCCAAAAGGGGGGCTCAAGAAGTAATCAATCCATTCAATCGTTCCCCAATACAAGACAGCGGTGCCGATTCCAGTCGAGAAAAGCATGCCTGCCCAAGCGAAGGTGGAGTAACTCGGTGACTCCTCTTCGCTTCCCAGTTTGATTTTTCGCCAAGGTCCGATCCCGAGAATCAGAAGGGCGAACATCGTCAAGAATCCAGCGAGGATGTAGACGCGGCCTAAACTCTGGGTCGTGACACTAAACGCGTGGTTGATCCGTTGAGCGCTGGACTCTGGAAAGAAAACGATCAGAACGGACACGATCGCCACCACAATAATCGATATTATCAGAATGGGCCAATCGATTGATCGGCTCATCGGAACGTTTCTTGACGCATCACCGTTTCCCATTCGAAGAAGGTTCCTCAATAGTGAACCTTGCTGTCTAGCGAACGGGAGACTGTTGGACTCGGATTCTTAATGAGCCGGAGCTTGCCCGGATTTGTGCCGCGGATCAAGTCTCCCCTCTGTGCCATTGCTGAATGGCAGGTTCCATAGGTCGATGGCTCGGCCTATCGAACTTCATTCTAACGATGCTATTACTTCCTTAGTTGCCTTGGGAAAGCGCATTCGCTAGCTCTCGTACCTTTCGGAGGTCTAGCTTGCCGGTGCCAAGATAGGGGAGGCTTTCTATATGAAAGAATTGATCTTTCTTCGGCTTCCAGAGATTTGGGATATCGGCACTGCTCAGTTTCTCCTGGGTTTCCGCTGCAGTTTCTTCCGGGATTGTGTAGAGGACGATGAGTTTTTCGCCTTTCTTTTCGTCGGGGACGCCAGTCACTGCGAAAAC
>CAJXVR010000280.1 GCA_913061285.1 uncultured Verrucomicrobiota bacterium
ATCTACACTAGATCGCTCGTCGGCAGCGTCAGATGTGTATAAGAGACAGCAATCGGTCTATGGCACTAGCTGTAGCGGAGGGGAGCTCCATGATCGCGCGGCATACTTGACCCCGACGATAGAGTCGAGGGAGGTCGTCGACCAAGTGATCAATGAATCGAAGTTCCGAAGAAAGCTTCGTGGCGGTTTCCTGAGAGGGCATCAGACCAAATTCCTCTGATAGGTTCCCTGCGAAGCGATTTGCATGCTGTCGCGCAATGGTGATTGCTTCTTCGATTGGTGTATTCATGACGATTTCGGCTTTTTCTTTCTGAAATAGCTCCATTGCTGGGGTTTGAGACAAATTTCAGACTCTTGCCAGGTTACTACAGCGTTCGTCGTTCGCTGTCCCTCGACGGGAGCATCTTTTTTTATCGGGATTCTGAGTAGGGACAGGCTCTAGCGATGGCGGGAGTCTGCGAAAGGTCGTTTGGACCCCGTGAATCCGGAATCCTATCGTAGGGAATTGGATTTTGGAGAGTAAGAGACGGAGGCTGTCAGACAGATCGTACTGATTACAGCAAGCCCAGCAATGAAGGGTGCGGTCGATTGCTCGAAGAATGCGCCGAGATACGGCTTGGGACGCGAGGTTGATAGGAATGTGCGAACTCGCTTAGTAGGTGACGAAGGTGTCTGGGGCTCCTAGGGAGAAGTCGGCTCTCCTCAAACGAAAGAGGGGAACAGCTGGAAGGACCTGCCTCCGTAGCTGTTCCCCTCGGTTGGGAATCGTTGACACTCGATTATAGAGTGCTCTTTAGAATCGCTTACTTATCGAATCGACTTACCGGACGAGAGAAGATCATCGCAGGCTTGGCCAACGCGAGCGGCCATGTTTTCTTCTCCAGCCTTGAGGTAGCTTCGTGGATCGTAGTGCTTCTTGTTGCCAATTTCACCGTCGATCTTAAGAACGCCTTCGAAGTTTGAGATGATGTGAGTGGCGACAGGGCGAGTGAAGGCGTACTGGGTGTCTGTGTCGACATTCATCTTCACGACTCCGTATCCGAGCGTTTCACGGATTTCTTCGAGTAAACTGCCAGATCCGCCATGGAAGACGAGATCGAAGGCGGCGGCATCGCCATACTTGGCTTGAACGGCTGCTTGGCCGTCCTTGAGAATCTCTGGTCGGAGTTTGACGGCACCTGGTTTGTAGTGGCCGTGAACATTTCCAAACGTAGCAGCGAAGGTGAATCGACCAATGCTTGCCAGTGCCTCGTGAACGGCCACCATATCTTCGGGCGTGGTGTATAGGCTTTCTTCAGGGGTATCTTCGGTCCCAGCTGCTCCGTCTTCTTCACCACCGACGACGCCTGCTTCGACTTCGAGGATGATATCAAGCTCAGCGCATTTCTTAAGATATTTTTGAGAGATTGCCATGTTCTCCTCGAGCGGGAGAATTGAGGCATCCAACATGTGGTTCTGGAAAAGATTGTTTTCACCCTTTGCTCTTCGGGCAGCGGTTGCCTCGAGGAGAGGATCAAGAAATGTTGCTGCCTTTTCTGGTTGGCAGTGATCTGTATTGAGGGCGATCAAGACGTCGTACTGCTCAGCCAAACGATGAGCTGCTTCAGCGAGAATGATCACGCCCGCGACCGCGTCTTTGTTGTTGAGACCGGAAGCGAACTGTCCGGCACCCGTTGAAAATTGGATGATCCCATCAGACTTCTTATCGGCAAACCCCTTCATCGCTGCGTTCAGCGTGCTGAGGTTAGAACAGTTGATTGCTGGGTAAGCATAGTTCCCTTTTTGGGCTGCTTCCAGCATGTCTGCGAATTGCTTTGGAGTGGTTATCGGCATACTAAATTCGAATTTTTGTAACCGTTTAAAGGATATCCAGGGCTATTGGAAGCCTTTTTGTTGTCCTGCCGCTGATGGGAACTCGTCTACCCTGATTCTCTTAGGTTCTTTCGTGAACACTAGGACGGTACTTATTCACCGAGTAAGGGCTGGAAATCTACGGATATCTTGGAAGGAGGATTTATCGTCGGAGGGTGGAGATACTTACTCTTTGGCTGCTGGATTCAGTTTTTCAATCCTTCGATTCTTGGAAGCAAGGGCGACGTGAAGGTGCTGGCCTCGACAAACGGAAGAAATGTGAAGTGGGCGGCTTCTGAGTAAAACCTATTGAGGGATTCCAATGTTGACATGATTATAATAAAAACATACTAATACACTATGCTTGTATATATGGCGCAAAAGAAGGTTGATGTGATGCGGGTCATTCGAGATGGATTGGGGGGAATTGTGATTCTCCTGCTGTGTGGCTGTCATTATTCCGACGGAACGGTTCAGCAGAAGAAGCCTTCCAACGGGAATCGAGACGCTCAGCAGGCAGGGCTTGCAGTGTCAACGCCTGCGCGGGCGGGGGCCGTTGATGGAACAAGTCAGAACTCAGATGAGTTCATTTGGCGCTTGTTCGTTGATTTCGTTTCACCGGTCTCGGATGTTCCGGGCGCGCCCGTGGTGTTTGAAACTTGGGCCTCTGATAAGGATATCTTTTCTACCAACCCGCGCTGGCCCGAAGCCTCGGAGCCAAAAACCTTTCAAGCAAGTGTGTTGCGGTCGATGAATCTCGGTCACGGAGGTCCCGTTGATGTGAGTTGCGCTCCACCGGGAAATGCAGCCGTCGGTGGCTTCCCTTCGAGCGGGGCACCGGTGCCTTGTATTGCCGAAGAAGTTCGTCGCAACCGGCCGATGTTTGACTACATCGTGGACAATCAACTGACAACGCAGACTGGATTGAAGGCGGCCTATGCGAATTCATTCAAGGTCGCAATGCCAACGACAGCGGTTGCGGTAAAAGGCGATTGGGTTCCCACCGAGACCTTGCTGCAATGGATTCCTGCCATTGGCTCTCTCGAGGACCTACGAGCGCTTTATTACACGGGAGTATCTGAGGGGACTGAGTATGCTCTCGTTTCTCTGCACGTTAGTAGCCGACAGAATGCCAACTGGGTGTGGGGGACCTTTGAACATCAGCTTTCACCGGGACGATGCGATGATATCGGATGTTGGGATACCTTTGGAGCCGTTGATCCTGAAGTGCTACCGAACCGATCCGAGATCAACTCGTATTATGGAAATTGTGAGAAGACTCCGGAACTGACAGCCTTGATGGCGAAGGCGGGGCTCTCGGCCGTATGGGGCAACTATTGTCTGAAGTCGACCCAGGTCGACTATGCAGCGCCCGATGGCACTCCTTATGTGCTTGGCAATTCGACGATTGAGAGAATCGTTGGAAATGGGACGGTTGCCGCGTCTTCGTGTATTGCCTGTCATGCCTATGCGTCGTTTGGACCCGACGGTAAACCGTCAGCTGCTGCCACGAGCATGTTGCCATACAATCCGACAGGGGCGCCGATCCCCGCCGTGTTGGATGGTTCTATTCAGTTTGACTTTATGTGGGGCTTGCTGTTGGCGCCTCAGTAGACGCATCCATCTCGGGGGCGAACAGCGTAGCAGGCTCGCCCGTTGTTGAGTAGATTGAAAGATCCAGGTGTCCCGCGCCTGGATCTTTTTTTGGATGCTTGTAAGAAAAGCGTCGTCGTTCCTCACTAGTAGGGTTGAAAGAATTGGTATCAATGGAAGCAAAGGAACAACGACGAATCTTTGATGAATGGCTAAGCGAACATCGCGGGTTGTTTTTTAAAGTCCTTCGTTCGTATGCCTTTACTGCTCATGATCGAGAAGATCTCTTTCAGGAGATAGCGACACAGGTGTGGCATTCAATTCCCAAGTTCCGCCGCCACGCTAAAGTATCGACCTGGATTTATCGGGTTGCGCTCTATTCAGCCATCGCTTGGTCGAAGAAAGAGAGACGGTATCAAGCACACGTGCAGACGATGGATGGTTGCGAACAGGTGCTGCTGACGGCCTCGAAAGAACGAAACCCGCAGTTGGATTGGTTGTTTGAGCAGATTGGTGAACTCGGAGCGATTGATCGATCCCTGACCCTGCTCATGCTTGATGGATTCAGCTATCGCGAGATTTCTGAGACACTCGGCATTACTGAGAGCAATGTGGGCGTTAAGATCAATCGGATTAAGAAGCGATTGTCTGAAAAACTAGAGGAGGAGACCCTTAAATGAATTTCGAACAGTTAAAAGTTATCTGGGATTCACAATCCGAAGAATCTCACTATGCCATCAATGAAGCCGAGCTTCACGCCTTGCTGCGCCAGAAAAGTGAGAAACTCCATCGGTTTATCTCTTGGCAGGTGTTTCAGACCTATGCCAGCAGTGCCTTTCTAATTTTATTGATTTCCTTGATTCTGATTGGTGTTTCGACGGGGCTTCTAGGTAGCTTGTCAAGTGGGTGGGATGTGTTCGCGCTGGTCGTTGCGGCTACGGGATGGATGTATTTTGCGGGGTCGGTGTATTTGAGTCGGCGACGCCAAAAGCAGCGGCAACTCGAAGCTGCCTATACCGCGTCGATGCGGGATGAGCTCGAACGCGATATCAAACAGGTCGACTATGAAATCGCGGCACGGAGCCATCTGTGGCTCGGATTTCTTCCACCCTATCTTGGAGCGCTCTTGTTTACTTGGGTTGTATTTCGACTCTCAGGCACCCCAGAATGGGCCATCGTGCCTTTTGCCTTGTTCATGGTTGTGGCTTATTTCTACGAGGGCCGATCGCAGCAACGTCTGGTCGATGAGGATCTCAGGTTGAGAAAAAGGGAATTGGTAGCTCTTCGAGAGACTTTATTGAGTAATGAAGGGGAGCATTGATTTGAGACAGACTTTGGGGCGCTCCCCTCAAAGTTGCCTTTGAGCGCAAGTTGGGGCTTCTGTTTTTGACTTCTATCCATCACACTTTCTGTTTTCCTACGGATAACGGAAGATAGGCATGAATTGGATAGTAGATTTCAAGAGGAAACGTCGTGATTTGAGTCGATGTTCGGCACTTCTCGGTGGATTGGTAGCGTGTGGTATCTTATTTTCCACAACGATCCAGGCTGCGGTGACGGAAGAAGCCAACGTGGATCTTGATTTTGCCCGGCAAATTCTCCCGATACTTTCGGATAAGTGCTTCGTATGCCACGGCCCAGATACGAGGAAAAAGAATTTCTTGCGACTCGATTCCTTTGAAGCCGCCACTGAAGACCGGGGCGACTATCAGGCCATCAATCCCGCTGATCCAGAGAAAAGCGAGCTCTTGCTTCGTATTCATGACACGGACGATCCGATGCCTCCTGAGGATGCTGAGAAACAGTTATCCGATTCGGAGAAGGAATTGTTGAGCCAATGGGTACGCCAAGGAGGTGATTATGCCAAACATTGGGCATTTGTGCCGCCAACGAAATCCAAGCCTGCCAAAACTGATGAGACGATTCAAAATGAGATCGATGGCTTCATACACGCACGAATGCGAGAGTCTGAAGCGGATTTTGCCGCCGAAGCAGATAAAGCGTCCTTGGCCCGTCGCCTGGCTCTCGTTCTAACGGGACTCCCTCCCGAGCCTGAACAGCTGGCGGCGTTCATGGGCGACAATGCGCCGGATGCCTACGAGCGATTGGTTGAAGAGATGCTATCGAGTCCACGATATGGGGAGCATCAAGCCCGGTACTGGCTCGATGCCGTGCGCTATGGGGATACGCATGGACTTCACTTGGATAATCGTCGCGGCATCTATCCGTATCGTGACTGGGTCGTTAAAGCGTTTAACGAGAATCTCCCCTTCGATGATTTCATTACCTGGCAGCTCGCTGGTGATCTGTTGCCGAATCCCACCCTGGAACAAACTCTAGCGACCGGGTATGTGCGCATGAATCCGACGACCTCCGAAGGCGGGGCTATTCCGCTTGAGTTTCAGGCCAAGAATAATTTTGATCGCACTGAAACCCTAGGAACTGTCTTTCTCGGAATGACCATGACTTGTTCCCGATGTCATACCCACAAGTATGACCCGATTACGCACTCCGATTACTACAAGCTTTTTGCGTTCTTTAACAGCACCTCGGAGAGTTCCATGGACGGAAATTCCTATGAATATGGACCGACGCTGAAAGTTCCCAAGGACCCTGCTTCTTGGCCGGCTTGGGAAGAATTGCTGGCGAAGAGAGATCGCTTATTGACTCGAGCGTCCCTTGGGAGCGCCGTGTCTTCTGAGGCCTTGATGAGCTATGCGGAACCTCGTCGGGGTTGGTCATCGAGTGATTGGGAGAAAACTGCAATCGTCGGTCTCAATGATCCGATTCCAAATAGCGAAGATTGGAAGGAAGTGAAGGGACTGCCAGGCAAGGCGCGGCGTAATCCGGTTCCAAGACCAGGGAAGGCTGTCTACTTATCATTTCAATTGGCGGTGCCTGCGGACCAGGTCTTGTGGCTGAGTTTTGTCGGAGGCAAGGCTTCGAGTGTTTCCGTTGGTGACAATCAAATCGACCTGCCTTCGGGGAGTGCCTACGAGCAACAAGAACATTTAGTGCCTCTATCCTTGGAGGAAGGGATTCATACAGTCCGAATAAGAATTGCCGGTTCCTCTCGCAGTGGGGATATCGAAGTCAGACTAAAGAACCCTTGGGATCAAGTCGCGAAATCAAAAGCGCTAGACAAGTTGGATCCGTCGGATCGGTTGCTGTTACTAGCGGATCCGAACGGGCCCTTTGCGACACTGAATTTAACCACTGCTGCGGAGGCAATCGCTCAGCGTTTCTTCGCCGAATCTGCAAATCTGACGACCAGTTTGGTTGCCAAGGATCTTGACAAGCCGAGGGAGACAAAGGTGCTACGACGGGGCGAATACAATCTCCCGATAGGCGAGGCACTTGAGCCCGGGGTATTGAAAGTGATGGGATCCTTGCCACAGGACGCACCGAAGAACCGTCTTGGATTAGCTCGTTGGTTGACCGATCGTGAAAATCCGGTAGTCGCGCGAGTGTTGATCAACCGGGTTTGGCAGCGAATTTTTGGGATTGGACTCGTGCGTAGTCCTGAAGATTTTGGTGTTCAAGGACAGTATCCCACCCATCCACAGTTGCTCGATTGGTTGGCAGTAGAATGGCAGGATCGAGATTGGGATCTTAAGGAAATGATTCGTTTGATGGTGAGTAGTCGAACCTTTCGCCAGAGTTCCCAATGGCGTGATGCGGTGAAGGATCCAGAGAATCGAATTTTTGCTCGTGGGCCTAGCCATCGCTTGGATGCCGAAGTCTTGCGCGATCTCGGGCTCTGGGCAGCAGGTGTTTTAGATCCGCATATGGGGGGGGAAGGCGTGAAACCCTATCAACCTTCAGGGCTGTGGATGGCCTTGGCCCATCCTGCGAGCAATACCAAGCAATACGTTCAGGATTCCGGACGTCGACTGTATCGTCGGAGCCTATATGTGTATTGGAAACGAACGAGTCCGCATCCGATGATGACCCTCTTTGATGCGCCGAGTCGCGAGTCAAGTTGTGTGCGCCGATCTCGAACCAACACGCCCCTGCAATCGTTGGGGCTGCTCAACGAAACGCAACGAATTGAAATGGGCCGTATGCTGGGGGAACGGCTACTGCGGGAGGGAATTGATGACAATACACGATTAGATTTACTGTTCTCCTTGCTTGCCAGTCGGTCACCGATGCCAAGCGAAAGACTGGCTTGCCAGAATCTCTTAGAGACGATGCGTCAGCGTTATAAAAACGCACCAGACGACGCGACGGCGCTTCTCTCGACGGGAGAGATCGCTCGCGATACGAGCCTTGAAGTGAGTGAGCACGCGGCATGGACACAAGTGGCGACGACAGTCTTAGCGAGCGACGTTTCTATCCTCCTTTACTAATCAACTCAACGACGACGAATACGATGAATCCTCTGAGAGAACACGAACTTATGATGACGCGACGCCACTTCTTTGGGCGTTCGGCACTCGGATTGGGAACGGCGGCACTGGCGAATCTTTGGGATGGGAATGCATTGGGCGCGGCTGGAACCGGAATCGGTGGTGGCTCTGGGCTACATCACGCAGCCAAAGCGAAGCACGTAATTTACTTGTTCATGAGCGGGGGCCCCAGTCATCTGGATACCTGGGATCACAAGCCTAAGATGCAGGACATGTTCAATGAGCAATTACCTGATCATATTCGCGGCGGACAACGTGTGACGGGAATGACAGCAAACCAGAAAAGCGGTTTGCCTTTGGCCCCAAGCAAATACAAGTTCACGAGGCACGAGAATAATCAGGACGGTGTGTGGGTGAGCGAACTTCTCCCTCACACCGCTAAGATGGCGAAGGAACTTTGTGTCGTGCATTCTACCTTTACTGAGGCGATCAATCACGATCCAGCGATTACCTATATTCAAACGGGAAGTCAGATTCCTGGGCGACCAAGTCTCGGGGCCTGGGTGAGTTACGGGCTAGGGAGTTTGAATGAGAATCTACCTGGGTATGTGGTGATGCACGCTAAGAGTAAGTTTCCTGAGCAAAGCCTGTTTAATCGTCTATGGGGGACCGGATTTATGCCTTCGGATCATCAGGGGATTTTGCTGAGAAGTCAGGGGGATCCGGTGCTCTTTTTGAGCAATCCTGACGGTGTGACACGCTCTGACCGGCGCGCTCAACTCGACACGCTGGCAGCGCTCAATCAGGCCCAGCATGAGCGATTTGCTGACCCCGAGGTCTTGTCTCGGATTGCCCAACATGAAATGGCTTACAAGATGCAGGCTTCGGTGCCTGAACTCATGGATCTCTCTGGTGAAAAGGACGACACATTCGAACTCTATGGTGAGGAGGCAAGAAATCCAGGGAGCTTTGCTGCTTGCTGTCTCAATGCACGTCGATTGGTGGAACGCGGTGTTCGCAATGTTCAGATCTTCCACCGAGGATGGGATGCTCACGGGAATCTTCCAAAAGAACATGAATCACAATGTGCTGATGTTGATCAAGGTTCAGCGGCTTTGATTCAAGATTTAAAACGACGCGGAATGTTGGATGACACGCTCGTCGTCTGGGGTGGTGAGTTTGGTCGGACTTCATATTGCCAAGGCAATCTAACACGAGAGAATTATGGTCGAGATCATCACCCGCGATGTTTCACGGTTTGGATGGCTGGTGGGGGTGTGAAACCAGGGATCACTTATGGCAAGACAGACGATTACGGCTACAATATTGCCCATGAGGATGGAACGCCTATGGACCCGATCCCAAACAAGGAAAAATGGACTCCTGGCACCATGCACATTCATGATCTCAACGCGACAATCATGCATCTTCTCGGGGTGGATCACACCCGCTTGACTTATCGCTATCAAGGGCGAGATTTTCGATTGACCGACGTGCATGGGCACGTGATCAAAGACTTGATCGCCTAGTTTCACCGTCCGGCTAACGAGTGATGAGTTTTATCTCCGCGATTTCGTTGAGTGCCGTGATGCTCGCGCTGGCTGCGATGCCGAGTGCTAGCGTCGCCTTGGTGGTTACTCGTTCGGCGACGGTGGGGATTCGAAACGGAGTCGCGGTGGCCATCGGTATTGTGACGGGGGACCTCCTATTTGTCCTGCTCGCCATCTTAGGGATGAGTTTCTTGGCTGAGGCGATGGGCGCGTTCTTTTCGGTTCTCAGAATGATGGGGGGCGTCTATCTCGTCTGGATTGGCTGCGGTCTGCTTTTTTCAAGATCAGCCGTGGCCATTCAAGCAACTGACTGTTCGGCCTCAACGCTAATCACGAGTTTCTCTGCTGGCTTGCTTTTGACCTTGGGAGATGTGAAAGCGATCTTGTTTTACGCGAGTTTGTTTCCCAGTTTCGTCTCAATGAGCTCTTTAAATTCCGCTGATCTCTTGCTGATTGGGGTGATTACGGTTGCTTGTGTTGGCGGCGTGAAACTCGCCTATGCCATCGCTGCGGAACGACTCCTGGTTCGTTGGCGATCGTCGGTTTCATCTCGACGGATACGAAGAAGCGCAGGTGGGTTGATGACGGGCGCGGGGGCTTACTTGATCTGGAAGACTTGATGCTGTAAGCAAGTCTCCCCCCATCGAGTCCAACAAGGAACTCAATGGAGGGAGGTTGAGACGGACGGTTGTTTGGCCCAAGGGCCGTGTGCTTATCGCACGACGTTCAGAATGCCCCTCATTAGTTGACCATGCCCCGGGTAGGTGCAGACGTAGGGGTATTGGCCTGGCTCAGTTGGAGCCGTGAAGTAGAGCGTGTATTTTCTGTCCGGGGCCACCTGCGGAGTGGAAGCGAGGACTTCAGAGATATCTGGGACAAAATTCAGCTCAATCGCCTTCGGTCCTAAGGTGAGGGCGGCTTGAAGAACCTTGTTGAGACTCCCTTTTTTGACTAAGGCCCAATTGTGCATCATCTTGGTTGGGTCATCGTTTAAGACTTCTAAGGCAACCTTAGCGCCTGCGTTCACCGTGAGCGTACTCTTGTTGAAGCGCATTCCAGCAAGCATGCCGATTTGGAGCCGCTGGGCACTCTCGAATCCGTCTGGGACAAGCTTGAGTTCCTGCTTGCTCAGCGTGTCCATAGCCTTTCGCTCTGCTTCGTCGGGGATGTTTGCGATCGATTCCTTGCGAAAGTTTTCAATAAAGCCACCGAAACTAGCTCCGCCCTTGAAGTTCTTCGCTTTGGCAAACCAGGTGAAGTACTCTTTGCGAAGGGCTGGTGTCCAACCGGTCGTGATATTCTTGAGAGCGTAAGCGTAATGTATTTGCTGTCGCTGCGGGTTACTAGCTTTCTGGTTAAGGAAGGATCCGCCGTAGCCTTTGGAACGCTTGAGAAGATTGTCGTCGAATTCAATTTCCTCGAGTCCAGTAGCTTCTTGGTTCATGAGGGGGACGGCTTTGGCGACGACATCGGGAGCGTTCAGATAGACGAGCATTGAAATGAGTTCCCGATTGAGAGCATCACTCGGAGCCGGGAAGTATGGCGAGAGCGTTTCTGCGATGGAAGCGGCCACATCGTCACTGGGTTTGCCCATACGAATGAAACTGAGGGAGAGAATTCGCAGGGTTTCAAGTTTCCGAGTCTCGTCGAACCCTCCGGGTTGAAGGCCGCCAATGGCTTGAAGAAGTGGTCCTTGCTGGCTTGAATTCCCTTGTCGGGCAAGCGCTAGGAGGGCGGTAAGTGCGGTTTGCGGGTCACTTTCTGCGAGTGCTCGTTCTTGCCATTGACTGACGGGTTGGTGCTCGAGGGCGGTTCGGGCAGCGAAACGAATGAAACGGTCCTTATGACCGAGATAGGGCCACACTGCGTCAATCTGTCT
>CAJXVR010000281.1 GCA_913061285.1 uncultured Verrucomicrobiota bacterium
TAAGAGACAGATGGGATTGACCGCCGCTTCCTCAAGCTTGCTTGCCGTCGGGATGCCGAGTCCGATAAGCGTCTCTTCAAGAATAGGGCTCGTATCGCTCTCGGAGGGATGAAGATTTACAGCGAACCGAATGGGAGAGGATCCGGTGTTGATTGTGTAGATGCCCGGACTTGAGGTGTCATTGAATCGGCTTTGTCCTTCGATCGCAACCATTTCGCCGTTTGGTTTTTGAATCGAAAGTTCTTCCGCTTCTGTGAGGGACGACAGATCGACATCTTGACCGACAAAATAGTGAGACTTGACTTCATGAATTCCCGCTCCGAAATCTAGCATTGAGTAGAGGAAAGGAACGAACTTTGTGGAAAGTGCGAATTGACTAAGTTTGGGCTGCCAACCGAAGGCAGTGACAAAGAGGGACCCCTTACCACGGGGAAACTGCGCAATGGCAGGCAAACCATTGTCAAATCGAGCGAGGATTCGAGCCGTTTCATGCCCTTCGAGATCGAGCTGAACGTGCTGCCAAAAATGAATCTTGGTGAAATCGCTAAATCGAGGATCGGCAAAACTCGTAAAAAGAGGATGCTGAAAGTCGATATCCCCAAAGAGCGCGTATCGCTCTGAAGCTGCTATCGACAGTTCTAGTTCCTGATCTTGCGCCAAAGATTGGAGCGTCGCTTGCATGGCATCTTGATGTAGCGCGAGCAATGTTGTGGTTCCCGCTTCCATCAGTCCTTCTACTTGGGCTGCCACTTGGGAAGAGAGTGGGGCTCCGACGACGAGAAGGCGAGCGTCAGCGACCATTTCTTCAACGATCGGTTGATCCGGCGCCAGGACAGTCACAGAAACGGCATGACGAAGGGTTTGTTGAAACGCTTTCTCTAAATAGAAGAGAAGTTGGGTGGAATCCTGGCTGGCTGATTCACCAAAATAGATCACTTTGCTTTGGCGTGCTCTTAGCGGGACTCTCCAAGCGACATTATCAAAGTCATGGTCATCTCCGCTAATCCGTAGGATATCAGGAGGGAAGTCCGTTGGGGCTTCAGGAACCTCGACAATTCGACTTTTTCCCGGGGGAAGATAAAGCTCGGTGTTTGAAGTGAGTTTTTCCTCAGTGTCTTCTCTAATCCAGCCAATACGGAAGGTTTCCTTCTCAGATTGACTTGTGTTCGAGATGCGAACTCTGCCGTTCTCGTTCTCTACCAGGCTGACGAAAGCGCTCATGTTGGGAACGGCGTGGATGCCTGCGTTGGTGGTGTTTTCGATGTCAACGCCATGGAATTCGACGACGCAACCCTTGGGCCATTCAAAGCCTTGGATCCCGTCCAACAACATACCCGTCTGGAGATCGCCGATCACGATAATGCGCCAGTCTTGTGCGTCTTTGTTGTGTTCTCCAATCCGTGTCGATTCCTCGAGGAGATCGACCGCCGTGAGCAAGGCATTGCCAAGATGGGTTGCTTTCCAGCTGGGAGACCGCTGTTTCACCTGGTTGATGATCTGGATGGAACGATCTGCTCTGGGAGCACTACTCCATTGTTCAAAACTGACGACCGGGTGTAGCTGCGTGTCGAAGGTGTAGGCGGCTGCTAATGCGGACTGATCAACGTCAGAGAGTTTGTCACTCAAGATTGACAAAGCACGATCCCAAGCTGCGGTTCTCCGCATACTCGCGCTGGTATCGACAAGAAAGAGGTTTCGCTGAGGGTTTTCCGCTACCTGCGACGAGTCAATGGCTTCCTCAATGTAGGGTCGGGCAAAGGCAAACGCTAAGAGAATCAAAATGAGGCACCGGAGGAGAAGGAGCCATAGATGTTCGATTCGGCTTTTCTTCGTCAGCCGAGGAGGTGAGGGCTGAAGAAAGCGTAAGGTACTGAATGGAACCTTCGTCTTTGTCGATCGTCTAATAAGATGGAAGACGATCGGTAACACAATCGCAAGTGAACCGGCGAGAAATAGGGGGTAAAGGAAACTCATAGCCAGAAGTAAGTCTAGCGGGTTGAAACCTGGTTATTCCGGGTGCGCGCCTTCAAGAAGTCAAAGAGCTGAAGTTCAAGGGGCTGATCCGTTGTCAGAAAGCGATAACCAATGCCGTTTTGTTTGCAGACGGACTCAACTTGGTCGAGATGCGCTTCTAATTGCTTGAGATACCCATCACGAGCCTGCTTCGGATCGACGTAGATTTCTTTGCCTGTTTCCACATCTTGAAAAAGGTTGGCTTGATCGAAGGTGAAATTTCGTTCTGCTGGATCGAGCACCTGAAAGACCTGCACTTCATGGCCACAGGCTCTGATCGAGGTTAATCGTTCCTCAAGTGCTTCGATGGGGGCGAGTAGATCCGAGATGATCACTACAAGCCCACGTTTTCGCACGAGGTCGAGAATGCGCTGAAGGGGCGAGTCCAGGTCGGTAGACTTGCCTTGAGGTGGTTTCTCGAGCGAAAGCATGATGCGCCGAAGATGCCCCGTTCGGTTGCGAGCGGGGAGGTAATCATGAATTTCGTCAGAAAAGGAAAGCATGCCCACGGCATCGCCTTGTTGATAGAGAAAGTAACCGAGTGTGGCCGCGAGTGTGTTGGTGTAGTCAAACTTGGAATAGCCGAGCGATCCGAATTCCATGGATTTACTTTGATCAACAAGAAGATGGCAGCGAAGGTTTGTTTCGTCCTCGAACTTCTTGATGTAGAAACGATCGGATCGAGCGAACAACTTCCAATCGAGATATCGGGGATCGTCCCCTGGCGTGTATTGGCGATACTCGCTAAATTCGACAGAGAAGCCGTGGAACGGACTTCGATGTAAGCCGTTCCAAAACCCCTCCACGACGACCTTCGCTCTCAGCTCGAGATTCTTGATCGCCATCAAGGTCTGGGGGCTAACCATGCTTCCAGATACCAAAGTGCCTCTACCGTCTTTATCCAATGGAATCGTCCCTTTCGAGTGAATGTTTGAGACGCTCGGACTACACCGTGACAGATTCAATCAAGCGGTCGATCAATTCATCGACTTCGATATTATCGGCCTCGGCTCGGTAGTTGACCAAGATCCGGTGGCGCAGCGAAGGTTTTGCCAGGGCTTTGATGTCGTCTTGAGTCACGTGAGCTCGACTCTGGAGCAGCGCTCGGACTTTGCCTCCCAAAACCAAGAATTGAGCGGCTCTTAGTCCCGCTCCCCAACTCACGTATTTCTGAGCGAATTCCGGCGTGTCCTTCTGGTTAGGCCGCGAGGCCGCCGCAAGACGGACTGCATAGCGCACCACGTCTTGTGCGATTGGCACTTTTTTGATGATCTCTTGGAAGCGGAGCACGTCTTCACCTGTGAAGAGGGCTTTGATGTCTTCGGGCTTGGTAGATGTGGTTTGAGAAACGACGGCAATTTCCTCATCTTCAGGAAGGTAGTCGATCACGACGTTAAACATGAATCGATCCAATTGCGCTTCAGGGAGAGGGTAGGTGCCTTCCATCTCGATGGGATTCTGAGTTGCAAGCACGAAGAATGGCTCAGGCAAAGCATGTCGCACACCGGCGGCGGTGACTTGGTGCTCTTGCATGGCTTCGAGCAGGGCAGCCTGTGTCTTTGGTGGCGTTCGGTTGATTTCGTCAGCCAAGATCATATTCGCGAAGACAGGCCCCTTGACGAAGCTGAGCTTTCGCCCCTCGTCGCCGTCCTGAAGGATCTCCGTTCCAGTGATGTCGGCTGGCATTAAGTCAGGGGTAAACTGGATGCGCTGAAAGTCGAGGTGGAAAATCTGGGCAATTGACTTCACCAAAAGTGTCTTAGCAAGCCCTGGGGCACCTGTGATAAGGCAGTGACCTCCAGAAAATAGAGCGATCAAGATTTGCTCGATGGCCTCCTTTTGGCCGACGATGACCTTACTGAGCTCCTGCTCGATTTGGTTACGCCCCTGAAAAATTTGCTCGACGGTCTGTTGCTCGCTGATTCCGCTTCCTGTCGCTGCTTCCACTAGGATCCTTTCTGAGTGATTGGTTTCCCGAACTTACTTCGGTGAAATGGTTGTTTGAACTTATCGGAAAAGACTGAAAATTGCACCAATAGGTTACTTCGAATTCGCTTCTGCTAGTGAGTTAGGGCGTAGACGACAATGTTAATACCCAGTGGATACGCCTTCTTCTCCGAGAACTCTCGGAAGAAGTATTCATTGTAACCCTCCCATTCCCAGCCATCTCCAAGATCGGTGTTATGGCAGATGACGGCCATCAGTCGATTATTGTCGTCGAAAAGGCCTTTGTAATGCACTTCTTGAGCGTCCCACCGTTCCCAGGTTCTTCCGTGGTAGCGACTCTCCATTCCGAGGCCGACATTGGGAATCTGGGGCTTCTCGTCCAAAGGGAAGACGCAATTAAAAATAGGATGACTCAGCGGTAATTCCTGGGGTTCTCGATTAGGAAAGACGCGTTTGATTTCTGTATAAAAGTTGAACCATTCGTTTTCCCCCCAAAAATCATCGACCATGAGAAAGCCACCACCGAGCAAATACGTTCGTAAGGAAATGACTTCGGCTTGGGAGAAGCGTAGTTCACCCGGTTCAATAAGGTAGACGAAAGGGAAGTTACCTAGATCAGGATCAGTGATTTCGAGGACCTTCCCGTTCGGATCGACCTTTAAGGACGTCATCTCTTGCAACCGGAATGAGAAGTTGAGATCGCTTTCCGGATAATCGATACGCCATTTGCCTCCGTGTCGCCAATAGCGTCCGCCAACAGATGTGTATTTGAGGCGAACGAAGGTGAATACGTCGTTCGAGAAATTGAAGGCATTCTCCCATTGCGGAACCCCGGCGCGGTCCATAGCCCATGGTTGAGCCAGCAGAGGACTGGAAAACCAACATGCGATGAGCCAAACAGCAACCGCGCTACTCCGCTGCCTGCTACGGGAGGCCATAGGAGAGTGCGTTGGCGTTTTCATAAAATACGGCTCACCTTCGGGAACAATTCATTTCTCATACCGGGCTTCACTTTGGAATCAGTAGAACCGTTCTTGAGTGGGAGCGGCCGGTTTTTTGATCTCATTGATCGCCCGTAGCAAGCGATAAGCGTCGCGAAATCTTGGAGCCTCTTCAAGGGCCTTTAGTACGTGTTCGTGGGCTTCAGGGCTTTCTTGCTCATGGAGGAGTCGTGCGAGCTGAAAATGGACATCGGCGGGGTCGGCCGGACTCAGTTGCAGCAGCGTTCTGTAGGCACCGATTGCTTCCGGTTGCTTGCCTTGGGCTTCGCTAGCTCGAGCGAGATGGCGATACGGTTGCGGGATCAGGGGATTCACGGCCAAGAGACGTTCGAGGTTCTCCTGGACCCGTTCCCAACGCTCTTCTGCAGAATCGAGTCCGACGAGTCGGAGATAAACATCTGGTGCTTCATGATCGAAACGGGCGATCTCCCGAAGCAGTGCCACTTCACTCTCGAGGTTGCCTTGACCTCTATAGGCCTGAGCGAGTAGTCGTGGGGCCGCATCGTTGCCTGGTTGCAGCGGGTAGTGAGTGATCACTTTCTGCAGCGAGGCAATCGCTTCATCCCACTGCTGGCTCTCGATGAGTTCTTTGGCGTGTTCAATCAACAGGTAGTAGTTTTCAGGGTTAGTCGCGAGGGCCATTGCGGTTGAGACACTCGAGATGGAGGCTTCTGGAATATCCCAATTGAGGCCTGATCCGAGCTGCTCTGCCAATTGGGTTGCATAGGTTTCGAAGTCTTCGTCTAAGGTGCGAATTGGCGCAATATGTTCGCTTAACGCATCGTTTATATGTTGTCCTTCTCCAAGTGATCGCAACACGCTAATCACTGAGTCGATGCCGTATTGATCGACGAGATATCGAACCACTATGGATGACTCGTAGTATGCGAACTGCATCGCTTCGCCAGAACTGGCTCGCATGAAGGCTGCACTGAGATCTGAGACTGGCGTGAGTTTGCCGCCAAGAATCATCTCACGATATTCCGGAGTCATTGATTGTCCCCAGGAAGGATCTTTCTCAAGCTCTTCGTAAACGGAAATCCCCTCACTCAGCCAGCGTGGCATTTTGTTCTTGGTCATGGTTAAGGTAATGACATGACAAAACTCATGCCAGAGCACCGCTCTCCAATTCGAAGGATTGGCGCCTTGTGTGGAGGGGCTGTTTGCGGTGATGACATTGCCAAAGCAAACCCCAAGGAAGCCCGGATTGTGGGGCACTCCAAAGGTTCGGACTCCGAAATCTTTCTGATTTCCAAAGAGTTCTACGATAATTCTTCGATCGATCGTGATTTCATATTTGGCGCTGAGGAAGGTTTTTGCCTCCTCAAGTAGTGCTAGGACTTGGTTGCCGAAGATGGAAGCTTCCTCAGAGGGCATCCGAACAATGAATGACTCCGATTCCAGGGTCTCGTATTGATCAAGCGTGGATTGCAGGGTTACGAGATTGTAAGCCGTGACATTGTAACCGTCCTTTTCATGGGCGCGTTCTGCCCAGTCCCAGCCCTCGGCCTCGTTTCCAAGTCGGAGCAAATCTTGGGCAAGTTGAATCTGAGCATTGCTATACTCAGGGTCCATTGCGAGCGCGCGACGTTGGTACTCGGCCCCTTCTTTGAAGCGATATTTCTGGGAGAGTTTCCTCCCGATGAGATGCTCGACCGAGGGGTTTGTTTTCCAGTGTTTGAGACTGAGATCATGAGCCTGTTTTTCCTCTTCGGTTTCAGACTCAAAATGAGCGATGACAGCTCGATAGGCCCATGCCTCAGGATTGTCCTGATTGATATCAAGAACCTTCTTAATGGAGTCTTCCGCCATCTGATACTCCTCGGCGTCAATATAGTGATCGGCGAGTTTTAAAAGGGCAGGAATGTGGCGTGGGTTGACATCGAGAGTGCGTTCAATCAAGGAGCCCATCTCTTCCTGATCGCTGCTAGCCACGGCGAGCGCGAGACCAAAGAGGAGATCGGGGTCTTCCTCAAAGTCCTTGAGTCCGGCACGAAACGTGGAAGCGGCGACCGCGTAATCCTCTTTATCGAGGGCGAGTTTTCCGGCAGCAAGAACGGCTTCACGAAGCGAGGGATCTGCTTTGCGGCCGGGATCGTAAAAAAACTCCAAAACCCAGCGCGGCTCTTCGCCGAGGACGAGAGCGGTGTTGCCCAGCGCAACTAAGTTTTCAGGATCGCGGTAAGCCCAGCCACGGCTACCGGCGAGTTCATTGATTTTTTCAACATAACTGGCTCCATCAGCAGGTTTGTTTTGGAAGTTTGCAACCTCGCGACCGAGATAGTAAAGCCGAATGCTGCGCTCGCGGGTCTCATCGAGACCAAGAACAAACGATTCATTGGCCTCATTATATTGCCCCAGGGTCAACTGCGCTCGAATGAGGAGGAGGAACCAATCTTCGTCTGGTCGGTTCTCCTCACGAATCGCTTCTCGGCATTGCTTGATGCACAGCTCGTAATTGCCCTCAATGAGCGCGTCGTTCGCCTCGCTCAAGGTGGCCCCGGGGAGGGCGAACGGAGATAGGCCAAGGAAAAGCGTGCAAAGCCCAAGAAGGATTCTGTGCCACCCCGAACCTGCCTGTGATGGAAAGGCAGTTCTCATACCCAGCCAGCTTACAATGGCTGGCCGGGAATGCAATGACTACGGAAGAGTTTTCTGGCCCTTCTTGCGGCTTTGATGGCCTATCTCACGGGCGAATCCCGTGTGCGGATTAGGCTTTCCCGAGTAATTCTTTGGCCGCCTGGACCATTGAGTCTGCGGTGAGACCGTGTTTCTCGTAGAGGTGTTCCGCTAGATAGGCAGATTGACCAAATTCACCATCAATGCCGAGGGTCTTGATCTGATGAGAAATACCACTGTTGGAAAGGGCGTGGGATACTTGGGCTCCCATCCCGCCGATCGTCTGATGGTCTTCTACCGTTACCAGTTTGCCACCCGTTTTGCTCACGGCTTGACCAATAGTTTCGATATCCACTTGATTGACGAAAGGGTTGTTAATCACCGTGGCACTAATCCCTTGTTCCTTGAGAAGCTCGCCCGCTTGTTGTGCCTTTGAGAAAAGAGGGCCTGATCCGATCAGTGTCACATCTGTGCCCTCGCTGATCACCTGAGCTTTGCCCCAAGCGTAATCGTTGTTCTCTACCCAATAGACGGGATAATTTTCGCGGCCCACAAAGAAGAGCACAGATTCACCATCCTTACCCGCTTTCCGGGCGTTGGAGTAACGTTCGATGGCCTGGTGCATCAAAGCCTCAGCTTCGTCTGCGCAGGACGGTGCAACCACGCAGGTATGAGGGATCGAACTTGTCGCTGCAAAGTAGGTTGTGGCTTGATGGGAGGCACCGTCGGCAGCGTCTTGGAATCCAACGTGAGAGAAAATGGCAATCACAGGTGCCTGAGAAAGCGCCGCCATGGTGAGGGGGAGATTCCCCTTGGTAACACCAAATTGACCAAAGGTGTCCACAATCGGAACGAAGCCAGTCTTCGCTAGCCCTGCGCCCACACTGACCATGTTTGATTCAGCGATGCCCACTTCGACGAAACGTTCCGGGAAGCTTTTCTGGAAAGCGCTAATTCCGGTGGAACCTTGTACGTCACAGGAAACAGAGTAAACGGGATGCCCGTCCTTTGCCGCACTGATCGCACCAGCAGCCAGACCGGCTTGGATCTTGTTCTTCTTGACGGCTGTGGGAGACGCTGGAGCGCTGGCTTTCGCCGCTTCGTCCGCTTCCCATTTCTGTCGCAATTCCTGAGCCCAGGCACCAATTGCCTCCGGCACGTTTCCGTCATAGATTTCTGAGACGAAATCGACAATCTTCTCACCGCCCTTGAGAGGGAATCCGTGCCCTCCTGAGGCAGATTCCTCTGTAGCCTTGACGCCGAATCCTTTGATGGTCTTCACCATAAGACACACGGGCTTGTTGGGATCGTTCTTTGCCGCGTCGATTCCTTGCTCGAGGGCGGCATAAACAGCCTGGAGGTCGTGTCCATTGCTAAGGGAAATGACATTCCAGCCCAGATCGTCCATCGCATCGAACGTCGGGGCCATGTCAAACGCATCGTCGGTGATTCGGCCGGAAAGTTTGGTGTTGTTGTCTGAAATAACGAGGACGAAGGGGTTGACCCGTCCTTTCGCAGCCAGTCCAGGGATCGCTGCAAACGCTTCTTTCGCTTCACCTTCCATGGATGCGCCATCTGAAACCGTCAAAATAGTGACTCGATCTCGATCGGCAATCTTATCACCCATGGCTAGTCCTTGAGCTTGTGCAACAGAGGAGCTAAGGGGGCCATTGCTCAAAAGAACGCCCTCAGGATTGAGGTGTGATTCTCCGTGGCCGGTAAGTTTACTCGTGATCGAGCGAAAGCCGCGCAAATCTTCGAGCGTCATGTTGTCGAAACCAAGATTTGCTCGGAGGGCGTAAATGCCATTCTCAGTGTGGCCGGCATCGTTAACAAAGTTATAGGCTTCGTGCCATGGACGGCCGTTGTCGCGGAACATCACGCCGTGAATGGCCGCCATGATCTCAGCAAAGGCTGCGGGCCCACCCCAATGGCAAGCTGCCCCACCATTGACGGCATGAACGTTCATGAGAGCGACTAGGGCCCTCGTGGCCTTGGGATCCCCCACGGTGACGTCGCTGCCGTCTTGGCTCTTGACGGTTTGAGCATAGCGCGGGGCGTCGGCTGGCTTTCCTGCCAGGCGGTTCGGAATGCCTAGTGGGGTTAATGCTGGTGCGTCGACTGGTTTGGCGGTTGAGGTATCGGCTCCCATAGTTTGGTCTATTCTGTATGCGTATGTATAAAGGTGCCGAATGTAGGGAAACCGGGTCAAAAAGAAAGCAAAGATTTAGTGGCGAGTGTGCGGATTAGGTGTCATCCGCCGAATGCACTCGCCGATAGCGACTCCAAAGAAGCGCGGACAACGCTAGAATTATCGTAGTGCTACGAGGTTCTGGCACAGCGGTGATGGACTCGATTTGACTGCGATAGAAGCTCAAATCCCCGGCAAAGGCGAGGTTTCCCGCAACGGAGGTGTTGCTGGGTTGTCCCGAGAATGTTCCGGTGGCTTGAAGGATTCCGGCCAGTTCCCAGTTTGCTCCGTTTTTGTAGAAGAGTCCGCCGCCGGAATCTCCATTGGCTACCGTTGCTTCATCGGTGGTGCCACCTACTAAGTCGAAACTTAGGTTGATGGATTTAGAATCTCCGAAACCTGCGTTCACAAAGTCATTGGCTCCGGGGCTTATGATCGTATTCGTTCCCCAGCGTTTTGTTCGCGTGCCGAGTGATTTATAGCCGGTTGCATTGAATGGAATGCCGCCTTCGTCCCACGTGAACGGCGTGACCGTTGTATCGACCTTCCAAGTCGTTTGGGTGGTTTCTCGATCGAGTCCGTCGCCAATCAGAGTGACGGTAGATCCGACGGCAGGTGCGCTCGTGCTAATTGTCAGCGATGGAAGGGATGGATCGGAATCAATTCGAAAGAGAGTTAAGTCCGTAAATTCTGAGAGGCCCATACCTGTCGGGTTCTTGACCCTTTCGGCTGAGTCCGGCACTAGGCTATAGCTAATTCCGTCGAAGGTGACAGATCCAGCGCCTACGTGCGATGCGGTGATAACCCAGTGATTTCCCGAAATATTGCCAAGATAAACGCCCCTGTCTCCCACATTCGAAAATCCGGGATCATCTGGTGGTGCAGTGGTATTCCCAGTTCCATCGCCAAGAGCCAGCACGACTCCTGAGACCTGCACCGGAAGGAAGGCGCAGGCACTCGTAAGGCTCAATGCAACCAGTCCGCTGCGGTAGCGGCGTGAAATTCGTTGGAGATGAGACGTTTTAATTGAGGCTGCCATGCTGTTTCTGTGTGATATCAAAGCGCCTGGAGCTTGACAAGGTGGATTCGAGCAAACGACGATGCTACCTTCAACAGAGGAAATGAAGCCCCCATGCCGAGTCATATTCCATGTCGATATGGATGCCTTTTATGCCTCTGTTGAGCAGCGGGAGGTTCCTGAATACTTGGGGAAGCCAGTGATAGTTGGGGCATCCCCCGAAAAACGGGGTGTGGTCTGTGCCGCGAGCTACGAAGCCCGAGCCTATGGAGTCCGTTCGGCCATGCCCAGCGCGACGGCTGGGAAGCTATGCCCGCAGGGAGTGTTCATCTCACCTCGCATGTCTCTCTACCGCCAAGAATCGAAGGAAGTCATGCAAATCCCTGTCTCTTATACACATCTCCGAGCCCACGAGACCTCTCTACATCTCG
>CAJXVR010000282.1 GCA_913061285.1 uncultured Verrucomicrobiota bacterium
ACGAGATGTAGAGAGGTCTCGTGGGCTCGGAGATGTGTATAAGAGACAGATATCACGGAGCCTTTCGCTTTCATCTCGGAAAAACACTCGACCTATCTGATCTCTTACAAAGACAAAGCCAGGTTCAAATTCCCATCACAGGAACCGTGGAGCTCCGAGTCACTAACGAATCGGGGCAAGCCGTTCCAAATGCCACAATTGTCGAAATGGCGGGGCTGGATAGGACCATACACGCTACTTTGGAAAGTGATTCAAAAGGAAGGGCCGCCTTCAATCGCCCCGTCCACAAAGAATTCCTGTACCTCGTCAGCCATCCAGACTACGCAGAACGATCCCTTTTGGTCAAAACGAGCGAAGGGGCTCCACCAACAAAGATCAGACTGAGTCCAGCCAGACCACTTCGTGGAAAAATCACGGATAAAACGGGGACTCCCTTGGCTGGTGCGAGCATCACGATCACAAAACGAATCCACACGGAGACTTACTCCACAACAACGCTACAAACGCTACCAGACGGTACTTTCCAATGGAATAATGCTCCCAGAGAAAGAGCCTTCTACGAAGTCTCGGCACCAGGCTATGCACACAGAATTTATGACTGGTTCAACAATGGTGAAGTCGTTCACGGAACACTACTAAAAGTTCCCTCAGTCGAGCGTTCGATCAAAGGATTAGTGATTGACGCCGTCACCAGAAAACCGATTCATGATTTCTACTACGACTCGAAGATAGACGTTGATTGGATTTTTTCGCCCCAGTGGCTGGTTGACGTCGAGAACGGCCAATTTGATATCCCCCAGCCCGATCTATGGAACTTCAATCAGAGCGACGAGGAGAACACTGCTCTATACCGTATCATTGTAGGTGCGGAGGGTTACGAAGCGATAACGTCACGAGCGATCAGCAAGCATGAATTCGGCACCCAGATCCTGTTCGCTCTCCGCCCTTTGCCGGGCACCAAGGAGCTCACTGGCACTCGAGTTTTCTATCCAGACAAGACGCCGGCCGGAAACATTCCCCTCCTCCGTCCCTCGTTCAGCGTCGTCAATCGCGACCATATTTCCATTCAACCTTGGGGAACATTTCCGAATGCAAGGCACAAGCAGAATCTCGCCCCAATCTACACGGACGAACAAGGATTCATCCCCAAGATCCCTTTTCCTCCTAATTCTGGCGGACTCACCATTCTCGCCCGACAATCGTCACTGACTCTCTCTTTCGAAGATCTTCAAACATCGCTCCCTCGACTTGAGCTAAAGCCCTCCGGCAAGGTCCTAGGAAAACTCACCCGATATGGGCAGCCCCTTGCCAATCAGCAAGTCTGGTTGACTTCAGATGCCACAGAACCACCGTTCATTAGCTCTAACGGCCAGGTAGAAACCGATGCCCAAGGCCAGTTCGAATTTCCTCATGTTCCTTACGGAAAATACCACCTCGGATTGGTGAATTTCAAAACAACGGGAACAACGATAACTACGGAGCACGTATTTCACAGTGAAATAGAGATATCTCCAGGAAAGACGACGGTGGTTCCCATCGACATCAAAGGCACGTTGGTTACGGGACGAGTGATTACCAGCACAAGTAGTGAGGAAATAAACTGGACGGCAGGGACCTACGAACTCCGTAAAGCGCGATCAATGGAAGATCTCCATCATCGCCCGGTAAACGACGACTTCGTTATCAAAGACCACTTCGAAGCGGCAACAAGGAACCATCTCAATCAACAACGACGACTCAGTCGAGAAGCGCATTCACGATACTACGCTCGAGTGACGCCAACGGGCCACTTTACAATCGACGGAGTGAAGCCGGGCGACTATGTGTTCAATTGCCGCGCCACGGATACATCGACTGGGACTGGAACCACCAGCAACGGGCGAATGTTCTGGGCATCCCATCGCCTATCAGTCCCAGTCGGAGCCGGCGGTATCGATCTAGGAGCAGTGGTCCTCAAAAGATTAGTTTCAGGGAAAGAAAGAAACACCCCGGCCCAGCTTCCAATCTTACAAGACCACCACGATCCCTCCTCCAACATCACTGCGCGAAATGAAGTAACGCGAAACCTACTCGTCAAAACGATTGACACATCAACCGGAGCCCCCGTCGCCAATGCTACCATAAATATACGAGAATTCTGGAAAGATCAAAATCGCAAGGCAAGCCCACCTCAAATCAAAGCGACAACGGACTCAACCGGTGAAGCCACTCTTCAGCATATTGCCGTTTCCGCTGATCAATTAAAAATTGAGTTAACAGCGCCCGGCTACGCCGCCGTTGAACGATGGCTCTACCCGAAAATCACCCCCTTGCCGGAGCCGTTGATTTTCCAACTTATCAGAGGCGGCCAGATTCACGGACTGGTTGTCGATCAAGTGGGCACACCTGTTGCAGAAGTCCAACCACATATCTCTCTCCATACACAACGCGGACTGGATTACGTCAAATCGCAGATTAATCTCCCACTGACCGGCCCCGATGGAACATGGAGCTACCATGGCATTCCATCCAACGCAGAAGCTGTCGCCATAGAGTTCCGTCACCCAACCCTAACTTACACAACAAACAAAACCATCAAACTTGGTCGAGTCCGCAAGGATTCGTCCACACGTAGCATTCGTTTCGAGGCCAATAACATCCGTGAGAGGCTGTCTAACACTTCCCCAATAAAAACCGTCCTGACCCCGGGAGGCCAGCTAAGGGGACAAGTCTTGGGACCGGACAACACCCCCATTGTCGACGCCAGCATTCGTGTGATCCGTGACGGCAACTTTCAACAGCGCTCCAACCAGTGGGGTTGGTTTGAATTTCCTGGCTCTTACGCGGGACACCGGGCTCTGCAAGTCACGGCGAAAGGGTTCGCACCCAAAGTAGTCGAAACAACGATCGATTCGAACCTGGCGCCGCTATCGATTACCCTGGAACCAAGTCAAAAGGTAAGATTCAAGGTCATGACCCCCTCGAGACAACCGATCGAAAACGTCAGAATCTTAGTCATGGATTGGAATGAAACCAATACAACTCTCGGAATCCAAGGCACCACCAATGAGAACGGAGAGTGGCTGATGGAGTCTGCCCCTACAGGGGCGGTGGATTACGTCTTTATCAAAGATGGTTACCACTACCGAAACGAACAGGGATTGCAGCCAAGTGAAGCCCCACACGAAATCATCCTGACGCCTGCTCTCATGGTTACCTTCAATGTCGTCGACAAAAACGACCAAGCCATCCCTCGATTCTCGATTCAACGCGGACGCCTTTCACCAGCACGCCCTCCCGAAAAATGGACGATTCGATGGTTTAGGGGCACCTTTCCTCAAGGCTCGGATGGCACCCGATCCATGACCCTGTACTCAGACACTTTTGAGTTCGATTCAGACATTCAAGGAAAGCACATCTTCAAACTCGAGGCTTTCGGATACGAACCCTTCGTCACACGTGTTGTCGATGAAAGCGAAAGCCCCACCGTTCTGAGTGTCAGCATGCAGCCCACCGCTAGTACCCCTGGTCTTTTAACCACCAGCGATGGACGCCCCGTCCCATCCCAAGCGATCCTCGTCGCCGACTCGACGACGGTCCCTCAACTCAGGAGCGCTTCCATGCATTTTCAATACGGATCCGGAAAACAAATCCAAACGGACCACCGCGGGCGCTTCCACCTTCCCTCCACCTTCAATCAGGACGCAACTCTCTTGGTCGCCTGCACGGAAGGATTTGGCATGATAGAAGCACCTTCGACAGGTGCATCCATCCGCATGGTTGCCCACCCCTGGGCCAACATCTCTGGAGCGCTCTCAGTTTCGGGCAAACCTTTCCCTTACCAACGAATTGCGATGCGCCTTCTCTCGCCACCAGAAACATCATTGCAGTCCCCAAGAATATTGGACCAGGTGCGGACCGATCGAGAGGGCAGATTCCATCTTGAGCACGTTCCTGCAGGAACCATCCAACTTCTCCTTCTTACCAACCAAGATTCAAGCGTCGAAGATAGCCGCGTGATCAAGAAGCTCACCGTCAAACCAGGATCTAGCCTTAGCTTGGATATTCCCATTTCCTCAAAACTGCCCTAACTTCCCGCCATGGAAGGCATCGGTGTGTGAAGTCTACCATGCGGAGTGAACAGGGCTCCCCGCTTCGAACGAGCTAACATCGAGACAAATAAAACTGGGTTTCGGCACTCGAGAAAACGGTTCAAATCATCGAACTATTCTTAGTTCTCCTGAGCAACGCTGTCGCTCTCCTCCGCCACCAAGAGTATCCCATGAGAGTTTTCACGCCTCTTGACTCTCAAGCATTCTCCTCCTTAAGGATTGAAGACTTGAGTCACATCTACTCTTCAATCACGCGATAGAAGCCAGTGCTCGACTGCGTCTCATCCCATAGGGATAATTCAGCCCCCTCGGCAAGGCTTGAGTCTCGCCGCTCCCACTGGACCATGTCCTGAGAAAACTCCAAGTGATACTCATGCCCCGACTGAACCTTCAAATCGACCCGCGTCAGTCCTTCCGCGGTGCGCGAAACAGATGACAGCCTCATTTCAAATCGGCCACGAATTCGAATCAGAGAAGAAACTGGCAAACCGTTGTAGGAGTGTAAGTTGCCCGCCACCAGGAGATCCCCTCCAGGTAATAGCGCCATCGCTCGGACGGACCCTTCAATACTTTCTCCGGAATCAAACCTTGGGTCGATTTCGCCAGAACGCTCCATTCGTTCCAAAGGCATCCATTGCCACCCCGGCTCCCACACATCACGCACTGTATAAGTTTCGCCTGAAGGAAGAGCCAGAGTCTGCACATACATGGGCCTAGAACTCTCTTCAACGAGTAAAACACCCTCAGAGTCGAGCATTGCGTTGTAATGCTGAGACACTCCATCGACCTGAGAGAAATCACCTTCAATCTGCAACCAACTATTGCCCAAAACATTCAGCCGATTGACGTCTCGATTCGGACCGCCCAATGGCGTAAAGGAACCATCCAGATCCCCATTGGATCGGATACGCGCCAGTCCTCGAACGGCACTCTGATCGTAGCTTGAAAACTCGCCCGCCAACAACAGATGATCAGGGGCCTGAAACTGAACATTGCGCAGGGCTCGATTTAATCCCCAGCCCGAATCGAAATGGGGATCGACCTTACCATCCGGCAATAGAACGGCTAATCGATCACGTCCTAGATGTTCCCACGCACTCAATTGTCCCCAAATCACAATTCGATCGTCAGGCAGGATGAGCAGCCCCTCAATTCTTCCTCTCGATTCAATTGGCAAGGCCGCAAACGAGGGATCGGGTTGCCCATCCTTGAGTAATCGCACCAAACGATCGGCGCCCTCTCCTTGATTGACGTAAACGAGACGATCATTGGACTGCAATGCCATTCGCTCCACTGCTGAACTGATCAGTCCGGGTTGATAGCTTCTATCTAGATCCCCGTTGGGATCCAAACGCGCGAGCCCCTCAATCTCAACGTCGTCGATACGGCAAAAATTGCCCGCAACAAGAATGCGCCCATCCTCCTGGACTGCCAAGGCCCAGACGTCTGCGTCCCTGAATGAATCACCACCGGAACCAAAACTTCCTCGTCGATTCGAAAGGAACCCATACCCGTAGTAATCCTCTTGTTGAATCTTGGGACGAAACTCGCTCACCAAGCTTCCCTCACGATCGTCGTCCAACAGCCGAACCACCGCACTCCCAGAACCAACAACAGTACCACTCGAGACTTGAGTCAATTCCAGCGTGAACCATCCGTCCGCTTCCACCTGTTCGTCATCGACCGCTTCGATCTGGACCGTAGTCGTTCTTTCCAATGCCTTGAACTCCACTGTGTCATCGACGAGTCGAACATTATTTTGAACCTCCGGACTATTAGAGCTAATACGAACTGTGGCCTGACTGCTTCCTCGCAAGTCGCCAATCCGTCGAATCGAAACATCAAGAACCCCATTTGGCTCCGAGAGCACGGCCGTTGGAGGGATGAAATTGAGAGTTGGCTGGGACGGGTCGCCGATGTTCAATCGAAAGAAAGGACCGGTCTGAATACCACCAATCTGTGACGAGTGCGATGCAACCACCGGTCGCCCCTCCAAATCCATGAGGACATCCTGAATGCCGAGATAAATGGAGGCACCCAGGCCCGGAAATTCTCGGACCACTTCGCCGTCTTCTGTAATCCAGACGAGAGCTGCCGGGGGAAGCGTATTCATCGTCTGAAAACTACCGGCGAGAAGAAGCTGGCCCCCTTCCCTTATAATCCTCCTCACATCCCCCGATACAAGCTCCAGGTTAAACGACGGGTCTACTCTTCCTCCCTCCGTAAGCTTCACAAGGCCATTCCAACTTTCCCCAGCCACGTTCCAAATGCGTCCACCAGCAATCACTCCACCATCATCAAATGGCAGAATGTCATACACTACCCCTTTGATCGCCGGACGGAAGCTCGAATCGAGCGAACCATCTTTGTTCAAACGAACCAACGCACCCCATTCATCGCCCCCAATCGTCAGCTGACTACCGCCCAAAAAGATGCGCCCATCCCCGAGGGTTTCAATCGCATTTAAGCCGTGAAAGATGACTCGCAAACCTGGAAAACTTTCATCAATAGTTCCGTCCTGATCTAACTTCGCCAAACTGTTTCTCCGAAGGGAGCCCAAGCGGCGAAAGTCACCACCTACTAGAATAGAGCCATCGGGACCTGACTCGATCACTCGCACAGGCCCATCAGTAACAGGAAGCGCATCGACTTCCGGAATCGATCCCCCGTCCATCCCGATCCGAATGAGGTTTCGTTGAGGACCCAAAGCTGGCTCACCATATCCAAAACTACCTCCAACCCAAATGACATCCTCCAACACGAGCAGCGAGTCTACTCGACCACTAAAAACTCCCTCAAAGCGAAAGGTCTCATCAAGCGTCCCGTCCGGATGCACGCGAATGAGCGGAGGAACGGCAACCCCGTCATACTGATCAAACTGTCCCGCGAGCAGCATTTTTCCATCCGGCAATTGAGTCATCACATTCGGAGTGGAATTAGGACCGCTCCCAGCCCGAAAGCTATAGTCGACAATTGAGGCGACCTCATCGTCCTGAATACTGAAAGTAGCCATCGACTGAGATGGCAGCGTAGGAACTCCAATGAGTTGAAATCTTACCGACTCGCCAGACTCCAGCTCGCCGTCGTCGATTACGTTCACCCCGAAGGCACTTTCGACCGCGAGAGGTTCGAATCCTATCGGACGACCATCCAGTGCAAAATCAACACCTGGGCGCGCCCCCTCTGGAATCATCCTCAGGGAGACAGGCAAGGCCGTTTCAGAAGCTCCCAATCGTAAAAGCTTAAATTCTGAACCGGATTCACTGGATGCCTCAGAAAGCGATCGATCTGTCGAATTCCGATCAAATATTACGCCTGTGCGTTCGGCGTCTGTGCCAGGGTGAAAGCGAAATAAACTATTCACCTGCTGCTCATCAAAGAGATTGCCTTCCATGCCTATTAAGAGTGAGCCGTCCGCCAATATCTGTCCTCTCTGAATCCGGCTTGACGAGGCGCGAGTGGACCAAAAGGAGGTATCCAACGCACCATCTTCTAGCAAACGAGCCATGCGAGGAAAGAAGGCTCCATCAACAGTCTCGAAGCGTCCAAAGAGATAGGCCCTTCCCATCGAGTCAAGAGCTAGAGACTCGATTCCCGAGCGGATCTCAACCGACTGGAAATGCTCATCAACCGTTCCGTCGGGCAACAACCTAATTACGGTCTCGCCGCTATCACGGAACCGAACCCCAACGACAATTCGGTCTTCGTTGTCAATGGCTGCCCCTAAGACTTGATCGTTGTCTCGAAAGGGAGAGCGAAACGTTTCGTCGACCTGACCGTCGGATTTGAGAAGGCCGAGCCCTGGTGTTGACGTCTCATCGATCGTGTCGAAGCGCCCCCCCACCAAAAGTCCTCCATCTGGACTGTTCAAGAGCACGCGAATCTCAAGCCCTCCAGAATTATCTCGAATCCCCGCGCCATTGCCAAAATTCGAATCAAACGTTCCATCCTGATGAAGCCTAACGACCCCATCTCGGCGTCCACCTGAGCGAATGTCGCCCGCTAGAACCAGCCTGATCTCGCCGTCAACCGGTTGTAGCGCAATCGCCGTTACTTGCCCTGATCCTTGCCGACTGTTGAGAAGCCTCGGAGGGACAAACGAATCATCAATCTGTCCCGTCCTGCTGTCAAAGCGAGTGACCATAGGTCGCCGTATACCCCGATCATCATCGGCCCATCCACCTGCCACGACCCATCGGGCATCTTGTTCTCTAAACACGTTGACTCGAGCTCGAGAGGGGAAAATCCCGAATGGGGAAAACTCGGAATCAACGCGCCCGTTGGATTCCAGCACTTGTAAAGGATTCTCCTCGATTCTGGTACCTACGATGATCCGACCGTCAGAAAGAGATTCGAACGCGTTCAACGCAATCGGCTCAACAAGCGAGAATTCCGCATCAAGTCGATTAGGAATCTCGTTATCATGAACCGCGATTTCCGTCCGCGGCATAAAGCTTCCGAGCAATTGGCCCTCTTCATCAGTCAACGACAGCTTTATTTGAACAGAACCATTGAGCTTTCCATTGTCGATCGGACGAAACGGCAAGGACAGACGGGTCACTCCCTGCTCAAATTCAAGTCGTTCAGGAAAGGCTTCAAATTCAATGTCTTGTTTTCCCGTTGAGGTCACCGACAAGAAAGCGGTAAAAGGGCCATTACTCGATCCCAAACGTTGAACGCCGATCGACTGCTCAACTTCACTCGCTTCAGAACTCTGATAGCGGGGTTCCAAAAATCGAGCTGCTTGACGGTCAATCTGATCGGTCCATAGTCGCCCGCGAGAAGTGATCAAGTGCCCTGACGCCTGCACTCCAATGTGCTCTCCGAGCGAACCATTGCGGCGATCAATTTGGAGGTTTAAGTCGTCCAATCTCCCGGTCGAAAGTTCTAAGCGAAAGAGGCCATGCCGTGGCTGGTCGTCAACCCTCGAGAAATCTCCAAAGCCGTAGAGCCAATCTCGATTCGAATCAACAACGAGGTTTACCGGTTGGCTATCTATCACGAGATCGTTCGCTCGATAACCCCAGTCAATTCCCCCTCGCTGATTTAATCGCAGCAGGCTCCTGGGTTCGCCATCGTCCACCACGAGATTGCCGGCAATCAACATACTGTCATCTGGCAAGACCACGAGATCGCGAATGGAGGATCCTTCTAGGAGACTCGATTCGAATTCAGGATCTAATCCCCCGTCGGCAGCAAGTCTTACCAACGCCACCTTTTCAGTACGATTAAAATGACTGAATCGTCCTGCCACGAGAATCCCACCATCACTCTGTCGCCCTAACTTGAAAATGTCGCCATCATGACCAGCGAACACCCGATCCGAATCAAACGAGGAATCGCCCCCCCCTTCCGGTAAGACCCGTCCCATCCTCACCGTAGAACTGCCCGTTTGAAAATTCTCCTGAAAGCCTGAATAAACGACACTCCCATCGGGTTGCAGCAGCACGTCGACGATATAGCCTATCCTCAGCCGTGTTTGCGCGAAATCCTCCACCGGGGTTCCGTCCGAATGATAGCGTTGGATCCACGAATACATCACCGGGCTGGTCGGACCGTAATACTCGTAGATCACACCAACCAAGAGATCGCCCTCGGAAGTGACCAAGACATCGCTAATATCTTGGAACGCTCCAGGACGCGGCTCTTGCACAAAATCCTGCAATTCAAATACAGGGTCCAAACGACCATCGGCATCCAGTCGCGCTAGATTCCCACCATAGCCAGCATAGATAATTCCGTCCCCACCAAATGCCAAGGGCACATAGCGCCGATCAATCTCTCCGTAGCTTGGATCAAAGACCAAAGCCTGCTCATCATCGCGGATCCAGACGGTGGTGATCAGACGATCCCCTTCCGGACTGGCCCACTCAATCTCAAGCGATCGGTCACCGTCGACATGCGTATTGTCAATGACCTTTAAAGGCACTTCGAGCTGCTCTTGACCAGACGGAATCAGCACCTCAGTTGGTAGAGGCATCACGTCAATACCAACATGCGCCGTAAGTGGCCGGAGCACCACCGAATACAATAGATCTCCAGTTAGATGACTAGGACGTTTCAGTGGCAAATGTAGTTCGCCAGAGTTTTCGACGACCTCAAATTCCGTCTGCCCACCTCGAGAAGCTTGCCCCTGAACGTGAATCGTAACGACAACGAGGACGAGAGCAAAAAACGAACAGATTCCAAATACTTGAGTGCGACCCTGCAGGAAATTCATATAAGATTCGCAAGGTTCTACCGAAGCCTAAAAATCAACGCAACAAAAGGATTAGAGGGCACATCTTCACATATGATTCCGCTTCCCCAATCGGCTCATGATTAATCCACCGCTGTAGAGACGGATCATAGGACCTGAAACCAGATCCTACTCCGTGATTTCGCCGGCACACGGTCTCGGGCGTACTTACCGACAAATCAATGATCTCATGTTGTTCGAGATCACCAAGTGGGAGAACGGCTTTGGGTGCAACGATCGCGTTGACGGACGGAACTGCCAGCCAGATCAAAAGCAGGGTGAGTATGCGCCGGAATTCCATGATCGTGACGTAGCAAAGACTAATTCAGGAAGTATCTAAATGTTGAATGTTGATTCCGCTGCTAAACCCCCTGTTTCTAAACAAACTGGGGGTTTAGCAGCGGAATCGAATGTTAAGACGTGGCCCTATTTCCCACGACCTCAGCCCGGCCATTCTCCCGTTTTCCTTACGATCATAATCACGTCACTTTTTACGATCTCAATTCGGCACGTGACATCTACACTACGAGCTTCCAAACGTTGGGATCCACCCCAAAATCTTCCTCAGCAAGTTCCACCGCAAACTGAAACGTATCCTGAAGATAATCGTGTGTGCATTTCTCACCTTCGTACACGTAGAGATAAAACCCTATACCATCATCTTCTTCGATTACGAATCGCTTTGAGGGTTGATCGTTTATTTCTGCCTTCCAGCTTTTCATTTTGTAGGAAAATAATAACGGTGTTGTTCCCCTGCATCCTTCCATCTCCCTGAAGGCGTCTGCCGTTCATGGTGAAAGTGGGGTTTGTCGCCATGCGGATTCTTCAAATCCACTCGAACCTTCTCTGCGTCCTTCATGAT
>CAJXVR010000283.1 GCA_913061285.1 uncultured Verrucomicrobiota bacterium
TGGGCTCGGAGATGTGTATAAGAGACAGGCCTTCAAGACAATTGCGTTTGCCAAACAGTTTGCTGAGGGCGCCTTGGAACTCGCAAATAACGAATTTCAGAGAAACAAAGAGGTTCAGATTACGATTCCCGAGGCGCTTGCATCGGAGGATGAATTGTTGGTGTATGAACTCGAGACCTTGCTTGAGGACATGCGAATTAGCTATTTCATCGTGAATGAACGTCTTCAAGAATTGGATAACGCCCTCAAACGATACCAGGCCTTGTTGGCTGAAGGGGACTCACTATTGCAGGAACGGGAAATATTCCGGCGGCGCTCGGCCGCAGTCGTTCAGGGGTTTCGTACGAGGGACGCCGCCTTCCGGCTATTCCGGAGTGAGAAGCTTGATCGCTACAAAGCCTTGTTTGATCTCGCGGCTCAATACTGTTTTATGGCGGCTCAGGCTTATGATTACGAAACAGGACAGCTTGGTTCCGCCGCTGGACGACAGTTCATTAATCGGATCATTAATTCCCGGGCGCTCGGTGTGATGGTAGATGGAGAGCCTCAGTTTGCCGGAAGTGATACCGGAGATCCCGGCTTGTCGGGTGTCTTGGCCGAGATGAATGAGGATTGGTTGGTTCTAAAGAGTCGATTGGGTTTCAATAATCCGGATTCCTACGGCACGACGGTCTCGTTACGGACGGAGAATTTTCGCATCGTCCCGACAAGTGAGGGTGACATGTCGTGGAGCGATGTCTTGCAACGGGGACGCATGACTAATCTCTTGGACGACGCTGATGTCGATCGTTACTGCCTACAAATCGAATCTCAGGATGGCTTGCCTGTTCCTGGTATTGTGCTTGAGTTTAGCACGACGATCGCCGATGGCCTGAATCTCTTTGGGCGACCATCGGCCCCTGGCGACCATGGCTTTAGTCCGGCCTTTTTTGCCACCAAGATATTTGCGGTGGGTGATGCCCTTGATGGATATCAAGGTATGGACAATCCAGTCGCTAATGGTTTCGTGATCAACGGCTCGGGCGCCGTGTCGCCGGTGGATCCAACGGTTTCATTTCTCGATCAGAATGCCTTGACGGCGACGCCTTATATCTACCTGATTCCTGTCGGCGTTGATTCGATGCGCAGCCCGCCGCTAGGCGATATCAGCACCGTACGTAGCTGGAATGTTGAGGATTCCACGATCCCACTACCGTTCAATCTGGGAGCATCCGACTTTTCCACCAAACAACTTTGGCAAGAACGGGATTCGTTAACGGAACAACTCTTCAGCACTCGTAAACATCAACCCTTTCGTCCTGTGGCATCACGCACCGCATTTGATACTGGAATCTACAGCGATCAAGGTCTGGCGCGTTCACAATTTACTAATACGCGGCTGATCGGCCGTTCGGTCTGGAATAGTAAGTGGAAGATTGTCATTCCCGGAAGGATGCTGCTGAACGATCCAGAGGAGGGGCTCGAACGCTTCATTCGCACGGTCAAAGACGTGAAACTACATTTTATCACCTACTCCTATTCGGGGAATTGATATTCGATGACGAGAGAGACTTATATTCATGAAATCTAGCAAACATCGAATCGGAAACCTGCTCGCGGCTTTACTGCTCTGGCCCTTGTTCGTTACGGGGTTTCCTCCGACCCCTGATCACATTATTTACGGACTCGTGAGAGATGAGTTCGGAACCCCTCTTAGTGCCACCAATGCAGAGGTGATTTTGACCGCAAGCTCTGGTGCCGTCATTCGAACCGATTTGGTTCCGAATCTGAAGCCAGGGATGAACTATCGCTTACGAGTGCCCTTGGATTCTGGATTAACGGCCGATCGATACCAAGCGAGCGCGCTTGAGCCGACCGTTCCGTTTCGTTTGTCCGTTAAGATCGGGGAGATCACGTTTCTTCCGATTGAAATGGGGGGAGACTTCGAGCGGCTTGGTGATCCGGCCAAGGAGACCCAGCTGAACTTGACACTAGGGGAGGATCTTGATGGGGACGGTTTACCGGATGCTTGGGAGCGTGCTTTGCTTCGTGCCGGTCAGACGCTGTCCGATGTCACGCCCGACGGTGATTCGGACAATGATGGAATGAGTGACTTCGATGAGTATCTTGCTGGGACCTACGCCTTTGATTCCCGGGACGGTTTTCGATTGAAGATTGTCGGTGTGAATGAAGGTTGGCCCTTACTAGAATTCACAGCAATTCGAGGACGTCACTACACGATTCAACGGTCCACGGATCTTGAATCCTGGGAGCCTGTTCTGTTCCGCAACGAAGGGGCTGGAGCAGATGATCCGTTGCTTGAACACTACCAAGCAAATGACGTGCGTCTCCTTCGCGTTGAAGCTCAACCGAGCGCCCTCGAGATCGAACTCGGGGGGCGTGGCGTGTTCTACAGGTTGACCCTAGAGTAGTTCTCAGCATTAAGACGATGAATTTGAGAATGAGCGAGAGGTATCAGGAATCGGTGCATTGCTCTCTTGTCTGTAATCCAATCCCTGCAAGAACAGTATTGAATCGGTCCCGTGGAGATCAGAATGAATCGCAATAAGACAGCCTGTTGGCAGATTCAACTCCTTGGATGTGTCCTTTCGATGCTCTGGACGATCGCCCTGTGCTACGGACAAGGCACTTCCAAGTTTACCTACCAAGGCCGCCTCAATTCTGCTGGGGCCCCGGCGGATGGTACCTTCGATTTCGAGTTCAGCATCTATGACGCCCCCAATGGCGGGACCCGCGTTGCGGGAATAATCGCATTGCCCTTGGTTGAGGTGACCCAAGGGCTCTTCAGTGTGAGCCTTGATCCTGGTTTTGGAGTTTTTGATGGAAATCCCCGATGGCTTGAGATTTCTGTCAGAACAAGTGGGGCCTTTGGTCCCTACACAACCCTTACTCCAAGGCAACAGTTCACAGCGACGCCGTATGCTCTCTTTTCCTCTGGACCAGGGGGGCCAGCGGGGCCGCCTGGCGCTCAGGGGCCGCAAGGTATTCCTGGCAGTTCAACGCTTGGAGATGTTGTCTCGGGCGTTTCTGTCTCGTCTGCCATAGCGAGCGATCCAAACTTACTTTCTCATGGCTATCAGCAAATTGCCTCAATTGACGCCCCGACTTGGACCGATGGGACGCCACTCAATGAGCCTTCGGCGAGGCAGCGACATTCGACCATCTGGACAGATCGTGAGGTGATTGTCTGGGGAGGGAACACAGCGGGAAATAGTTTTTCGAATTCTGGCGGCCGCTATGCTCCTGGAACAGATCAGTGGACTGCGGTTTCTCCCATTGGAGCCCCTTCACCGCGGGCCGATCACACGGGAGTGTGGACGGGGCAAGTCATGCTTGTCTGGGGTGGTTTTGGCGCTTCGGGATATCAGGCCTCCGGGGGACGGTATTATCCGGTAAATCAGTCTTGGAATCCGGTTTCAAATATTTCTGAACCAAGCGCTCGAAGCCAACACATTGGGGTGTGGAATGGCAGCCGTTTGATCATTTGGGGCGGGCAGGGGAGCGCTGGACTGTTGAACGATGGAGCGCTCTATGATCCGGTGGGCGATGCATGGGCCCCCATCAATGTCGCCAACCCACCCGAAGCTCGTCAACGGGCGACAGCGGTCTGGGCAGGGGATCGACTTCTCGTTTGGGGCGGGGAAGGAAATGCCAGTGAGCTTGGAAGCGGAGCGCAGCTCCTGTTTGATAGCACTGGCAATCCGACTGCCTGGCGTTCTATCAACCGATTGAATTCGCCTTCGGCCCGAAGTGGTCACAGCGTCGTATGGACAGGCTCCCGAATGATCGTTTGGGGAGGGGCAAGATCTGGTGCGCTCTTAGCAGATGGGGCTGTTTACGATCCTATCATGGACACCTGGGCTGCCCTACCATCCGTGAGTGCTCCTTCAGCGCGCACGCGACATGCGGCTGTTTGGACTGGTTCTGAGATGGTCGTCCTTGGTGGCAATGATCTTACCACTTCCTTAGCCAGTGGTGGATCTTACTCACCGCTGGGCAATGCCTGGCGGCCGCTAAGCAATGGAGGCGTTCCGGTGGCTCGCTCTGGTGCCGGAATGGTTTGGACGGGAAGCGAATTGGCAGTGTTTGGCGGTCTTTCAAATCAGACTCCAGTAGCCTCGCTTCAACGCGTGAGCCCTCAGCCTCGGTGGTATTTCTACCGCAAGCCATGAGGATGGACGGGAAGCGATCGTTACTCGGAATAGGAGTGCGTCTGCTGTTTGCGCCGTTGCTCGTCGCATCAACTTCGATTGGTTCGGCACAATCATTTTCGATCGATCAATATGTCATCTCCGGAGGTGGAGGTCTCAGTCGCGGAGGCGACTTTTCGCTCTTTGGCACGATTGGGGAATTGACCGATTCTGTAACAATGAGTGGGGGGGATTTCAGTCTGCAGAACGGATTTCTAGGACCTCTAAGCGTTCCTAGTAGCCCGGCGCGCCCACCTGACAATCAGAATGGGTTCCCAACGGTCAGCGTCGTGGCGAGTAGAACGATCACAGAAGACAGTGGGAATGCTGTTTTCAATTTTACCGTTTCTGACCCCGAAACTCCTGCCTCGGATCTCGTGGTGACTATTGATTCGTCGAACAAAGCTCTCATTCCTAACGCCTCAATTTCGGTAATCGGTTCTCAATCGAATCGAAACATGCTTGTGATTCCGGTCGAGAATGGCAATGGTCAATCTGAGATCACGATATCTGTGAGCGACGGTGTGAATGAGGTTAGCACAGTCTTTAGGCTGACGATCACTCCCATCAACGATCCGCCTGAGATTGCGGTTCTGCCGGCGATCTTCATGGAGGAAGATACGGTGGCGACAACACAGATTTCTGTTTCCGATGTGGATACTTTCCGGGAGGAGCTTGAAATGACGGTCGAATCACTCGATCAATCGCTTCTTCCGGATTCGAATCTAAGATTGGAAGGTACTGACGGAGAATTCGTTCTCAGCATCACGCCAACTCTCAATCAATTCGGTGATGTGAATTTATTATTGAAAGCGTCAGACGGCGAGGCAGCTGTTGAAAAGCGAGTTTCCGTTTCCGTTGCCGCCGTTGATGATCCTCCTTTCTTTGGAAACATTTCTCCAATCCAGCTGATGGAAGATCAATCCACGGTGATTGAGTTTCAATACGGCGATATTGATTCCGACCTAGCGGAACTACAACTCTCTGCACAGGAACCATCTGGAGCGCTTTTCACTGACCTTGGACTTGTTGTTGAAGGTGGATCGCCACTTGGGAGACTCCGGTTAGAACCGATTCAAAACGCTTCAGGCGCGGGTATTATTGTGCTCAGACTGTCGGATGGGACTTCCTCAATATCAGAAAACGTTCCCCTTACCATTCATGAAGTCAACGATCCTCCTGTTATCACCTTAATTAAAGATATCGAGATCGATCAGAATCAAGAATCCGTTGTGGTGTTTGGGGTTTCAGATCCTGACGATGCCCCTGATCGACTCCTCGTGGATTTTGCTAGCCTGAATCCGACATTGATTCCGGATAGTCAGGTCGAGCTTGGCGGCCGCGGAGAAGAGAGACGCCTAACCATTCGGCCCCGGCTTGACCAGAGTGGGAGTAGCGTCCTTGTCGTTGGTGTCAGCGACGGACGGGAAGTTGATCTGACCGTATTTAAAGTTTCTGTGCGCTCGGTTGACTCGGGTTCCAATTCTGAATTGCCTGTTGGGGCCCGACTACTGATCGAGGCGATCCAAGGGGCTCTCATCATTCGATGGGATACCGCGGGAGTTCTTCAAATGTCTCGGCACATTGACGGACCCTTCGAATCGATTTTGGGTGCAACTAGTCCCTTTCAATTAAACCCGAGTGGCACAGAGCAGATGTTCTTTAGGGTTCTTACATCCCCGTAGAATGTGCGTTTCTTGATCCGTTCCTTTCTCGGAAGAGAATAAGGCGGTGTCGGGTGGAGGAGGTGCAGTCCAGCTTTGAATCGCGGAGCAATCTATTTTTTGATAGGTCTAGGCGACAGAGCGTCTCCGCTAACTAGTATCGGAGGAAAGCGTGTCTTAGTGAGGGGGGGGGTGTAAACGTGAATATCACCGGAAAGTTCAGTCCTTGCGTCCATAAGGAATTGAAAATCATCGTTCGTTGGTACGATGTTGCCATCAAAATTACCTCTGTTTGGATCTGATATGTCATTACTTGTGATCTTGCTGCGAACGATTCCCCGGTTCGCGAATCCGATCGATTCTGCGGAGAGGTATGCGGAATCTGTTGAAGCCAGAACTCCCAAGGCTTCGTTGATTGAAGATCCCTGCGATTGTTGAGAATAATTGCTCTTCGTTGAGGGATTACTCGTAAATCTGTGATGGATTTGAAATCTTGTGCGAATTCATTCGCCAAACCAGGCATTGGGGAGTCCGTCCGGATGATTGATGAAGAAGCCAATTGGGTTTGAGATGATAAAACTTAGGGTGTTTGCACCATGCCTGTTCTTAGCTGTCTCGTGTCTTGCTTTACGAGGCCAGGGACCGGCGCGCGATCCGGAGTTCTTTACGTTGATTGTTTTGCCCGATACTCAAGGCTACGCCGATGTTAGGCATCAAGAGACTCAGAAGCATTGGCCTGAGATTGGAGATCAGCGCTCCTGTTTTTTTAGGCAGACCGAATGGATCAAGCAAAACAAGGAGGCGCTAAATATCGTCATGGTGGCTCATGTCGGAGATATCACTCAGACCGAACACGATGAGGAATGGAGGATAGCGGATGCCGCATTCAGGACCATCGACGATTGCGTGCCATATCTATTGTGCTCGGGAAATCATGACATGGGTTACTCGTCTCAACACCGTCAGACAAGTCATTCGCGGGAAAGCCGATTCAGTGCCTATTTTAGTCCATCAAGATTTACTGAGAATCGTTTGTATGACTCGCATTTCGGTAGTGATAGAACCTTGCATTTTCGAGAACAGGGGAGAATCGAAAACTACTTTCTGTTTCTGGAAACAGGAGGATTGAAGTTTCTCTTACTTACCTTGGAATTCAAACCTCGGGATGAGACCCTTGAGTGGGCGAATCGGGTTGTGGCTCAGCATCCTGACTATCGAGCCATTATCGTGACCCATGGGTATCTTACAAAAAAAAGGGGGCAACGAACCGGGGCCGACAGCTATCCCGTGGAAGGCAACTCCGGGGAAGCGATTTGGGAAAAATTCGTCAGCCGTCATGAGAACATCTTTCTCGTTCTGTCCGGGCATGCTTCGGAGAATCACCTGACCAGCATAGGGAGGCATAAAAACACGGTGCACCAGGTTCAGGCAGATTACTGGTATTGGGATATCCCTGAGATCAAAGCGGGTAGTGGTTACTTACGCATCATGACTTTCCATCCCGGAAAGAATACGATTGATGTGAAAACCTACTCACCGGTGTTGGATCGATTCCTCACTCGTTCCAAGAGCGAGTTTACGCTGGACTACCTGATGCATAACGGAAAGAACTAGGCTGGCTTCTGGTATCGCCTTTCTCGAGAGGTGTGGCTCAAAGGTTGAGTCATCCCGTCGTTGCCGTTACAACTGGGGGGATTCCGTCTTGAGGTTATGAGATTTTTGGAAAGAACATTCATTCTATTTGCCGCTTCGATATTGATAGCGACTCGTTGTTTGAGCCAAACGGTTGAAACCAACGAACATGTCGTCTCGTCACCTGATGGAAAACACGCAATCGGCTTTAGATTAGTCAACGGAACAGCGTTCTATCATGTTTCCTATGAGGGGGCACCGATACTGAGCGAATCTCAGCTTTCGCTCAGCCTGGAGAGCGAGGAGCTCGCCAGGGAGTTCGAAATTGTTGGGACACAGGCGAATTCGCAGTCGTCTCGCTGGGTTCCGGTCGTGGGTTCGATGAGATCGTATCCAGATTCGTACAACGAGCGCGTTATTCAGCTGCATGAGAGGACCGGATTGCAACGAAGGCTTCATTTAGTTTTTCGAGCCTATAACGAAGGCGTAGCGTTTCGATATGTTATTCCCGAGCAGGCGGCCGTGGGGCGGCTGACCCTTCATTCAGAGAACAGTGAGTTTCGATTCACAGATGATCATTTCGTTTTTTGGGATGACTATCCGCAGGCGAAGTATTCAAAGGTCAGGTTGTCCGAAATGGAGGACAATTCCATGAGGCCCCTGCTTCTGGAAACCCGTTCTCACTTTATCGCTATCGCGGAAGCTGGAAGCCTGGAACGCTACGCGCCGATGAAGCTGAATCGCATTGGCAAGAATGGTTTGATCACTCGGTTTAGGCGGGGAATTGTTAGGGTATCGGATCAACTCGAGACTCCATGGAGAGTTATCATGGTTGCGGACCAGCCTGGTCGACTCGTCGAGAACCATTATCTCCTTCAGAATCTTTCTGATCCGTGTGCCTTAGAGGACACTTCTTGGATCAAGCCGGGTAAGGTTTGGAGGAGTCGCTTAGACACAGCCAGTGCCAAGGCGATTGTCGATTACGCATCAGCGAATAGCTATCAATACGTTCACTATGATGCCGGATGGTATGGTCCGGAACGGGATGAAGGCTCCAATCCGACCACTTACATTGACGACATTGACCTTCCGGATGTGGTTCAATACGCGAGTGATCGTGGCATCGGCTTGATTTGCTACATCAACAAGATTGCCATGTCACGGTACGATCTGGATCGCACCTTTCGCACCTATCAAGAGTGGGGGATTCGAGGTGTGAAGTTCGGATTTGTGGACTGGCAGAGCCAGTCTGACATGGAGTTTCTCTATTCGGCTATTAGGAAGGCGGCAAAATACAAACTCATCGTTGATATCCATGACAATTTTCGTCTCACGGGAATCGAGCGAAGTTATCCGAATGTTCTTACTGTGGAGGGGATCTTGGGGAATGAGGAACGAGCTAATCGGGGCAATCCGCCACAAAACGTACTGACGACTTCCTTTGCTCGAATGATTGCCGGTGCCGGTGATTTCACGCCCTGCTATCTCAATGGCCGAGTGGTGAGTCGAGCCTTCCAGTTGGCCTTGGGTGTCGTCTTCTACAGTCCACTCCAATACCTGCACTGGTATGATCAAATGGATCAATACGAGGGCAACGCATTTCCGGAACTGGAGTTCTGGAAGGAAATGCCAACGACCTGGGATGATTCGAAGGTCGTTCAAGGGGTGATCGGAAAATATATGACCGTCGCAAGACGAAAGGGAGACGCCTGGTTTGTTGGAACCATTGTCGACGAGGCCGTTCGATTGGAGATTCCATTGAGTTTTTTGGGGGAGGGCACATTTACGGCGAGGGTATACAAGGAAGACCCGAACGAGAAACGCAATGTGCTTATCGAGGCCCAGGAGGTCGATTCGAGCGTTGTACTGAATGCTCACATGAGCGCGGGAAGTGGTCACGCCGTTTGGCTCGTTCCGGTTGGGACTAGATGAGAGTATCGATGCTTATTACTCTTGGAGGGCATTGATTGGGGGGAGCCGGGAATGCTAAGGAGGGGGCATCAACAGCTCGCTCGATAGAATGGCGTGAAAATCACTGGATCGCGAATACAGCACTGAAGGAACCCCATGGAGGGTATGTTTCTTGCTTTGATTCTAGTCCGACTAGAGCCTGGTGTTTGAAGGAGATACTCGAAATCTGATGGTCAGTGTTCTTTCGAAAAGTGTGACTGAAACGACTCTGAGACGGACATAAACGAGTGAGAAAAACGCGAGAGCAAGGAGTGCCATGAAAATTCGCTTTATGATCCTACCGTTCCTGTTGGCACTGAATTCTGGCGTTGCCGTCTCGAGTTCGGCACAGGGCTTTGTAAGTGTTTCCAGGTTTGGATTGAACTGCGAACGAATGTTCGGGGTATTTCCTGACTATGAATTTGATGAGGAGCTGGGCAGTCCTCATCACCTACAGCTTCAGTTTGCCGATGGCACGCCGATTGGTGACTCTGTGGCATTTGAGTGTCCCGGGATAGGGCTGTTAGGGTTTTCGCCGCAATCTGTTGAAGGCGTGCCTCCCGGCCTCTCAGCCAAAGTACGAGCGGTCTTGCTTGATAGGGACGACAAGGAGCTCGCTGCGAGCCGAGTGGTGCCGATTGTCCTGGGGACTCGCCTCAAACCGGCTAATCTGTTTGATTTATTTTGGAATTTGGATAGGGAAAGTGCTACGGAAGAGCCGATTGATTCTGGCTTGTGTTTCTGGGCTTTCTCGGAGCCCCCAGTAGTGCCGGGTTCTTCAGAACAGCCGGATCCTGTGTTTGGCCCTCGTGTTTGTTGGATCAAGTTTGGAGAGTTGTTTGGCGGCGGTGAACCGTGGATTGTTCATGGCGGTCTGAAAGGGCCGGTAGCCTGGGGGGATCTTGATGGGGACAGGGACTTGGACTTCATCACGACGGTTCCGTCCGTGGGCTACCGCTGTTTTCGCCAACAAACAGACGGGACGTTTCTGCTCAGTGAAGGCAATGCCCATGGGGCTGGGGCAAATGGTATTGCTTTGGCCGATTTCGATGGGGATGACGATTTGGACGCTTGGTTCTATGGTGGGGCATCGAGAACGAGTCGCGCGCCGAACACCTTGTGGCTGAATCAAGGAGACGGCAGATTCGAGGCCGTGGACCAGTTTCTGGGACAGGGAGCGGTTGAAGTATTGGCGGACGATCTTGATGGGGACGGTGATACTGATGTCATGGTTTTCAAGAATTCGGAGATTGCTGCGACGCCCGGGTCTATTGATGTTTGGAAGAATGATGGAGCAGGCCACTTTGACCGAGTGCCGAGCGGCATTCGTGGGTGTGACTTAACGTCGCACTATGGAACCCTGGCTGACGTCAATGGTGATACGTTTCCCGATTTGCTTTACCTGTGTTTCGAGGGCCTAGGCGTTTACTTGAATCAGGGGAATGGGCGCTTCGTAGCGTCCGGGAAGGGGTACAGCTTTGATACTGGATTGCTGGGACCTTGGTATGATGAAGATCCTCGCGTAGGAGACTTTGACAATGATGGTGACTTGGATGTGCTACTCCACAATGGCAATATACCGAGCACACTCTGGTTTAATGATGGCGAAGGAACATTCCGATTCGGAGGGGCGCTGTCGGGATTTGAAAGGCAGCGAGCGACAGTCGCGGACCTTGATGGTGATGGTGATGCGGACTTTGCAATCGGAAGGTG
>CAJXVR010000284.1 GCA_913061285.1 uncultured Verrucomicrobiota bacterium
ACACTAGATCGCTCGTCGGCAGCGTCAGATGTGTATAATAGACAGATAAATGGGTGATCGCCAACACTTAAGCGTATTTTACCCGATTTCTCTACCGGGCCATGATCACCACCATTGCGAACCACTAGTTCGGACCCCACATACAAACGCGAACCATCGTCAGACTTGGTGTAAAAGGTATATTCGCCAGCCACTGTGATGCTAATACTACCCTTAAAAATAAGGCCCGCCTGCTGAGGCCGTTTGAGCAATTCATGGGTCACGTTCTCAGCCACTCCTGAGCCAGCCACACGCAGAGATCCACGCGCGTTGTCAGGAAGATTCCCTGGAAAGTGATCGGCAAAATCTTCGTTCCCATCAGTAGGATATTCATCACCGCCAAATTCTATATAGGTGTAGCGCAGCCCTGGAGTCTTTTCCAAAGGCTGATTCGGATCAAACAATCCCGTCGCCTGCCCACGTGCCAAATACATCGCGATTGCATGAGCCTCAGCGGAAGACAAGCCCAAGGATGGCATACGGCCCGACGGACGGCTCGCCAAAGGGTTCTCCAAGAATCCGGCCAAGCCTTCAACACTCGTTTTCTGCGCCAGATTTCCAAATGGCACAGACTCGCCAGTAAATCGATTCCCTAGCCCCGCAAGGGGAAACTCAGGAGCCTTGATCGTCGGGGTCGCCAACTCGGCCAAGGTCTCTTGGGGGGCATGACAGGCTACACAGCCCACTGAATGAAAAAGTTGGCGCCCTTTCTCCAACTTGAATTCATCCATTCCGGACGTTGCGGCATAATCTTCCGTTTGCTGAGAGACGATATAGTGGACCAGAGAATCCACCACGGCCTCTTTCTCACTGCCGGCCATTCCGTGCAACACATCGGGCATTGTTCTCCCCTGTCCCTGCGAGTGAGGATCGTTGAGGTAAGACCGAATGAACTGCGGGCTTAGCGGAACACCTTTCGCTCCCAAATGCGGAGCTTGCTTTGACTGCAATCGCTCGCTCGCAACCGAGTTCGCCGAGTGGCAAGCGACGCAATTGAGCTCTGCAATGAGCGTTTCGCCAAGATGAGCGGTAGGAAGCGAGCGACCCAGACTACTCACAGGCGTAATCTGGGCCATCCCCTGCTGGAGCCCAGCCAGAACAATCAAAGCAGTGACGCCTCTCGCGCCTACAAAGCAGAGAGAACGAAAACGACGGCGAATCGAAAACAACATAGCTATATTCAGGACTGTAAAGACAAGTTTCTACACAGAAGCGAGGGATCTGTCGCGAGAATTCTCCCTCATCAAAACGAATCGACGGCCATTCTCTCCCCTAGCCCAACTAAGTTAACGAAGCAACAAATGCTGGCCGCCCCCATTCTGAACAAACGATGCGATTCCTTGCTCGAGAAAGCGCCTCCCCGATCGAAGATTGCCCTGGAAACAAATCACGATTAGTTTCCGCTCCGTCAGATCGCACATGCCCTCCTCTAAGGAATCACAAACATCGGGAGTCGAAGACCGACGCCACATGAAGCGCGCCCTAACGCTTGCTCGCCGAGGGCAAGGTCTTGTGTCCCCAAATCCGGCCGTCGGGGCCGTCCTGGTCAGGCAGGGCAACATCATCGGGGAAGGATGGCATCACGGCCCCGGCCAGCCTCACGCTGAAATCGAAGCCATTCGCGATGCCCTAAGACAAGGCACGGATCCCAAAGGCAGTACGCTCTACGTCACCCTCGAACCCTGTTCCACCGAGGGCCGAACGCCCCCCTGCACTTCTGCCATCGTGAAGCATCAGATCAAGATCGTCCACGCAGCAACGGAAGACCCCAATCCCCAGCATTCTGGAAGCGGCTTTGCGCTCCTGCGAAACCAGGGTGTCACCGTACGTGTAGGTCTCTGTAACGACGAAGCCACTCAACTCAATCTCGGTTTCAATCATTGGATCGTGCACCAGACGCCCTTGATCACCATTAAATCAGCCATGACGCTGGACGGAAAAATTGCCACGGCGACCGGCCAGTCCAAATGGATCACCGGTCCCAAGGCACGAGCCAAGGTGATGAAGATGCGTTTTCAACATGATGCCATCCTTGTGGGTATTGAAACCCTGCTTGCCGACGATCCCAGCCTAACGGTTAGAACCGGCAAAGCTTTCGAACGAACGCACCCCAAAAAGGAGCTTCGACGCTTCGTCCTCGATTCAAAGGCCCGAACTCCCCTTTCGTCACAGATCTGCAACGATTCGCAGGCACACCTCACGACTATAGTCGTCGGTAATGAGGCCTCTTCGGAGAAGATTCGGAAACTCCAACGCAAAGTAACTGTCTGGAAACTCCGAACAAGCCAAACGCGAATCTCGCTCAAAGCCCTCTTAAAGCGACTGGGACGCGACGGCATAACAAGTCTCATGGTTGAAGGAGGCGGAGAAGTGAACGCTGCCTTTATCGAACAGCGACTAGCGACTCGCATCGCCTTCTTCTACGCCCCAAAGATTCTCGGAGGAGTCGACTCCCGGCCGGCCGTTGGAGGACGTGGTTTTAACAAACCGGAAACGTTTCTCCGCCTTTGCAACACGCGATGGCAATCGCTCGGTTCCGACCTACTCCTCACCGCTAACATACAATCAAGCCCATAGAACCTCTCATGTTTACCGGCATCGTCGAAGAGACTGGAACAATCAAGAAAATCAGCCAATCGGAGTCTGGAATCCGGATGGAGATCCAAACTCATAGCACGGGTAAAGATCTTGCACTCGGAGATAGCTTAGCCGTCAACGGATGCTGCCTCACCGCCACACAACTCAGCGGTGCCAAACAAAAGCGAACAGTCGCCGTTGATCTGCTGATCGAAACCTGGAAAAAGACCAATCTCCAACACCTAACGCGCGGAGCCTTGGTCAATCTCGAGCGCCCCTTGAGGGCCGACGGAAGACTCGATGGCCATATGGTGACCGGACACGTCGAGGGCCTCGGGAAAGTTTACCGATGGGAACAGGTTGGCCAGGACTGGTGCCTCGAAGTCACACCTCCAAAAGCCCTCCTCAAATATATCATCGAGAAAGGATCCATTACCATCGATGGTATTAGCCTAACCGTTGCTAAAGTTCTCACCAATCGATTCCGCATTTGGATTATCCCTCATACTTACGAAGTCACACGACTCAAAGAGGTCAAACGCGGAGATCACGTCAACGTCGAAACAGATATCATCGGCAAGTATGTCGAACGACTACTCGCCTTTCGTTAGACACCGATCCAGCGACGCCTCGGCGACTGCCATCATAATCAGGTAGACGCCGCGACAGCGCCACTAGAAGGCAATATCACGCTTCGGCCGCTCTTTCTCAATTCACTATGAGACGATAGAATTCAGATGCTAAGGTCGGATCTTGCTCAACAACAATTGCCCCGGCATCAAGATCGATCGTAAACGGCCGCGCTCGCCAACCATCTGAAGAGCCCAAGTTCGGGTTTGATTCCAAGCGCACGCCAGCGCTCTGAAGATTTGACAGCCCCTTCCCCATCGAATCCCCGAGAAAGAGAAGCAATCGAGAATCCGTTCGTCGATACTCCAACCGGCGCACTTTGAGGTCAAACGGAAGGTCCAAGGGCGGCGCATCATGGACAATCACAGCCGTGACGCCAAGCCCTGCAGCGATTGCAATCACATGCCCCAGATTATCAGGGTGATTCAGTTGACCGAAGCGATTACTTCCCCAAGAAACCAAGTAGCCATTCGATTTCAAGGCCAACGAATGATTCTCACCAGCCGCAATCGATAACACGCCTCCTAGCAATTCAGGCACGCTCGCTTGGCCCTTGTCGTTCAGCCCCCAGGCCGCAACCGTGCCATCGGACCGGAGAGCAAGGGAATGCCTTCCTCCCGCAGCAATCGCAACTACGTGCCCCAGATCCGGAGGGATCGAAAGCTGCCCATCCATATTCACGCCCTGAGCCAAGACCGTTCCGTCGGCTCTCAAAGCCAGGGTAAACTCTCCACCGGCGGCAATAGCCACGATATTCTCCCACGTTTCAGGAAAACCAATCCTTCCATCAAAGGAAGCCCCCCAAGCAAGCAAGGTGCCGTCTCCTTTTAAGGCAATGGAATGCTCTCGACCTGCGGCCACTGCAATCACTCCGAAGAGACCATCGGGTACTGTCGCCTTCCCGTAGCGGTCATCGCCCCAACCAACGACGGTGCCGTCAAATCTCAGCGCTAAACCATGGCTACTTCCGAGAGCAATGGACTCAACTTCTTGTAACTCATCTAGCATCAGGCGAGGCTCACTCCCCCTGGGCCCTCGGCCAACAACAAGACGCCCTCCTGAGCGCAGCCCAACAATCTGATCACGTCCCACCCCCAGAGACATGACGGACCGACCAAGATTAAACTCATCGTTTTGCCCAATCATTTGCCGGCCCCAAGCAAGAGCGAGCCCTCGTTCCAGAGCCACCTGGGGCCGCTTTTTCAGAACGCTCAGTTCACCTGAGCCAAGACTCACGTTCCCGAATCGATCCGTGACCGCTACCACGACCTGTCCCGCATCCTCGGAGGTCACATTGAACAGGTGAAGCTCGGAGTTTTGAGCCTCATCGACGATATCACCATTAAGAAACCATTGATAGCGTAGGGGTCCCGCACCAAGAGCCTGAACGGAATAAGAAACACGGTGCCCCGCGTGAACCGCGTGAGACGCTGGCCCGCCGTGAATGATCGGAGAATTAGGCGAGACAATGGCAACCCCATGGGCGGCTCCAAGTGCAGCGCCAACCACACCCTGAAGGCCCGGAGGAACGTCACCGAAGTCACGAACACTTCCTCCAAGAAGCCCCAATCGACCGTCGACAAAAACCATCAAGAGCTGCCCGCTGTCGGCGGAGATACTGACGATGTTTGATTGATCGGCCCAGGCAATCCGGTCCTCAATGTCCTCGCCGCCCCACCCTACGAGAGTACCATCGGACATCAATGCTACCGAAAAGCGATCAGCGGCAGCGATATCAACCACACCCATCAACCCCTCTGGGACAGAACTTTGCCCAAAATGATTATCGCCCCAGGCAACGACTGAGCCGTCTCCAAGCAACGCGAGCGAGTGGTTGCCACCCGCGCTGATCGCTCGAACATTCTTCAATCCCATCGGGACAGTGCTCTGACCTCGCTCATCGCCCCCCCAGGCGCGCACCGCCCCATCCGCTAGCAGGGCAAGCGAGTGCGCCCTTCCGGCCGCAATCCCGATCACTCCCTTTAGGTCCGGCGGAATGCTCGTCTGTTGATTCGTATTCGCCCCCCACGCCACGACTGAACCGTCACGGCGCAAAGCCAGGGCATGCTGAAATCCAGCAGAGATCGCGACGACATCATCCAATCCGTCAGGAACGCGAGAGCGGAGCTCTCCTCCCCAGGCCACGACGCGTCCCTCAGCCCTTAAGGCAATGGTGAGCGAACCATAGGCTGAGACAGCGACAACATCATCTAGTCCTGACGGAATGTTCAATTGCCCTCGAGTATTCTGCCCCCAAGCTACAACGGTCCCAGGCCTTAGCGATGAATGCGGCCCAGCGAATGGCGGAAGTTCCAACTCGAAAACAGACAGTTCAGCGCTTTCAGCATCCTGACGACCACTCAAATCTGTCACCTTCACGGAATACCGACCCGCGTCCTGCAACGAGACGGTCGAATGCTCAAACACTGAACCCGTTGCTCCAGGGATCAGGACCCCATCCTTCTCCCATCGGTATTGAAGCCCAATTCCCTGGGCGCTCGCCGTCAATCTCGTACGCTGTCCCACGAGAGCAAACTCGTCTTCCATCGGGGCGATGAAGGGAACTTGAGGCGCGATAAGACCAGCCGTCGAGGACGGAGAACTCGCATCGACTGACACCACCTCAAACCCAGGTGGCGCGACGAGGACCTCACTAGTGACACTCCCCCAAGAAACAACCCTGCCGTCCGCTTTCAAAGCCACAGAACGGGATCCGACCGCATCAATCGCAACGACACCCCACAATCCATCGGGAACCCTTGATTGTCCCAAATCGTTCTCCCCGAACGCGACCACGGTCCCATCAGCCAGCAGCGCCAAGACATGATCGCCCCCTGTCGCCAGCGCCGTTACATCAAGAAGATCCCGTCGTCCCCGCTGCAAATCTCGGTTCACGTCTCCCCAAAAAACCAATCGACCATTTTTTTGAAGCGCAATCGAGAGGGCCCCACCGGCAGCAATGTGCCTCACTTCCTCAAGATGCTCAGGCACGGAAGTCTGCCTCTCATCTTCACGGCCCCAGGCAATGACTGCACCGTCTGCGTCCAAAGCAAGGGTATGATTACTTCCGCAGGCGATCGCTACAATGCGGCCATGCCTCGCGGGAACATTCAACTGACCATAGCGATTCGATCCCCAAGCTGCCACACGCCCCGTCTCACATAGCGCCACTCGATGCCAATCACCGACTGCGATAGCACGCACGTCCGAGAGTACCGGGACAAAGCCACCGCCAAGACTACGGGCCCGACGAACATCCCGGCGAAACTCATACACTCTTCCATCGTTCGTTAATGCCACTAGATCGTTGGCATTGGCAGCAATCCTTGAGAGAGACACCGATTCCAATTGAGACATGTGATCCACAGGCGGAGGCCGATTCCAATCGATCACCTGACCGGCAATCTCCTGATTCGGTCGCAGCTCCCGAACACGGACCAGACTACGCTGGCGAACAGATCGACCTGATCGATCAAACACATCCACCGAATACGCTCCGGCATCCGCCAGCGAAGCTCGATCGATGGCAAGAGTAGTCTTCGTTTCACCAAGAAGGGCACGACCATCCAAGGACCACTGATAGGTCAATGGCGAAAGCCCCCTGGCGTTGACTGAAAGCCTGATTCGATGCCCGTTAAGAACCGTCAACTGAGCAGGTAAGCCCAACGCAATTAAGGGCTCTTCGCTAAGGACAAGGGATTGGTTTCCACCCGCTGAAATCGTCGTCACGGCTCGCATTCCTGTCGGAATCAAGGCCTGCCCATGCGAATTCTTCCCCCAAGCAACCACGCTCCCATTTTCAAGCAAGGCGATCGAATGCGCGGCCCCTGCGGCAATAGATTTCACCCGGGATAACCCATCGGGCACATTCAACTGACCGTCGCTATTGCTTCCCCAGGCAACGACGGTGCCGTCACGCTTTAATGCCAAGGAATGCGAATCTCCAGAGGCAATCGCGACGACGTCTCTCAACCCCTTCGGCGGACTCGTCTGCCCGAAACGATTGCTCCCCCAAGAGAGCAGCGTCCCATCCCCTTTCAAGGCAAGCGTATGGAGGGCACCAACACTGATCGCCACAATATTCTCAAGCCCTCGAGCAAGCGTTCGCCTGCCGTAACTATTGACGCCCCAGGCGTGCAAGAGTCCATCCCTAGAGAGCGTGACAGTTGACTCTCCCCTCGCACCGATCAGTGATACCTCAGACAGGCGAACGGGTGGAACTACCGGTCGTCCCCCGCTTTCCCCCCAGGCAACAACACTTCCATCAGCCCTAAGCGCCAGCGAATGGGAGGCTCCCGCAGCAATGGCCCTGACCTGATTTAGATTCGGAGGAACATCCGCTTGTCCAAAAGAATTCTTCCCCCAGGCAGTCACCGTCCCATCCGCATGGAGCGCCAATGAATGGCTCTCCCCAGAACTCACGGCAACAATGTCGCTCCCCGAGTCGGGGAGCGGTTCATCTCGAGAAACATAAGCCCCCCACCCGTAGACAATACCACCGGCAGAAGCGCTGGGAACAGGAGCACCGAGAAGCCAAGCGACGGCCAGCACGAAGTGAATTCGTGTTCCGACACACCGATTGAAAAGAAATGAAAACGAAATCCGCCAAGACTTGGCGATTTCCCTAATTGAAACGCAACTTTTGCGCAGAGACATCATAAGGCATTCTCCACGCTGGCCAGGATCGTTCTAACAAGCAGCCCCCTAGCCTTGCAATACTTAAATCGACTTAAATGATCCCCGTTCTTCCGTTTCCGACGCCGCAAATCATGACGTGAAATCCCTGACCCGATGACACGAAAAAGTGTTCACATTTATTCAGAGCGAAGCGCTAACATTACGGTTCTCAATAGCTCTTGGCAAATGGCCAAGATTGACGATCTCTTGTCGAGATCAACAATATTTGGCTCTCAACTAAGGTCGTTCGAAGAGGTTGAAATCTGTTGATCAAGACTCAGGCTAAATCGAACCAGCACAAGTCTCAAAACCCTGATCGTCAACAACAAATAGCACCCACATGGACAGCTCACCGCTCCGAATCCAACTATTTCAGGCCGACTTCATCGCTAAATAAGGGCGTCAATATCAAGGCACCATGAACCGAAAGATGATTGTCATCCATGTAAATGCTCTTCCCATGACTCTCGAGTTGGACAAACGCTCGATCCTGGTTCATCAAGTATCGGGAGGGATCGAGAACCTCTATCCCATCGATCGATCGCGCCGTTCTAAAAAGCTCTTCCTGAGCCCGGTTATCATGAAGGGAACGTTTCAAGCCAAGCCCCGCGCCCCCGCGAGCGTGCCAAGATTGATAGGCGAGGTAGCGCGGGACGTCAAAACCAGGTTCTGGAACTTGTTTGACGAAAATCACTCTAGGGACAATCGTGATGAGCTCGCGCATCATCGAGAAAATGACAGACTGAATCTGGCCTGAGTCATTCGAAGAATGCTCAAGATAATAGTTCCATCGAGCTGCCACGACAACGATCTCAAACTGTTGTTCTCGAATGTAATCAATCACGGCTTGATTGTAATCCTCCTCAATCGCCCGACGGATCGGGTCACGAATATGTAGATGATCTGAGAGCGGCGCTGATGCATTTCGAAGAGCAGCCTCTCCAGCAATCCCAAACTCCAGGCATACTCGATCAAGAACAAGGTGTATCGCCTTAGCGTGACTATCTCCCCACAGGAACAGTCGTGCCTTGGAAGATGGTGTCTGAACACCCATCGGGACCAGCTCTCCCTTCTTTACATTTTCAAGAGTCATCTCGTGGTCTGGAGGACGATCTTTTACGCCGTCGGCATACTGGTTTGCCAACGGAGTAAGTCGATTTCGCATTCCATTCATAAAATGAATGCTCAGCCCCAAAAGAATCAGCGTCAAGGATGCGATAGCAGCCGAGAAAAAAACCTTCTTAGACGACCAGTTTCCGCGCCTGATCGGTTGTTCCAAATACTTCCAACTCAGCACGCCAAGGCCAAAAATCAGAACAGCAAGCAATAGCGCGCTAGCTTCGCCCCCAAAAGCAAGTTTATATACTTTTGAAAATTCGACAACAGGCCAATGCCACAGGTAGAGCGAATAGGAAATCTGCCCAATGAACACAAGAGGATAAAACCTTAGTATTCTTCCGGCGATCGAATTCTGCCCCGCACCCGCAAGAATCAATAGGGCGCTACCTAGACAGGGCAACCCAGCCAAGTAACCGGGAAATGAGGTCGTGGGACCAAAGGATAGAATAGACGTAAGGATCGCAGCTCCCCCCAAGAACGCCAATCCGTTTCGCGTCGAGGTAGTCATCGGCATCGCAATGCGGCGATCAAAGAGCGCTAATCCGACTCCTACTAGGAGTTCCCAAGCCCGTGTAGGCAGTAGAAAGAATGCTCCCATGGGAGAGTAGGTAGTATAGTAGATCGACAAGAGCAATGAAGCTCCAGCCAGAGTGGCCAGGGTTATCCCTACTAGGGCCCGGTGAAGCCTAAAAAGCACAACGTAGAGAACCGGAAAGAGGAAATAAAACTGTTCCTCTACTGCGAGGGACCAGCAATGGAGAAGTGGCTGTGGAATCCCTTCGTGGGAAAAATAGCTGGATTCGCGAAAGAAATAGAAGTTTGCCCCAAATCCCCCCTGAGCGACGAGCGATTGCCCGAACTCTCGATAGTCCGACGGAATGAGCAGAAAATAACTGCAGAAACAGGTCACGGCCATCATCACGAAGGCAGCGGGAAGCAGGCGCTTGATTCTGCGTTGATAGAATTGACTTAGCGAGAACGTCCCTCGAATCAAGTTTTCGTCAATTTGATTTGTGATGAGAAACCCTGAGATCACAAAGAAGATGTCTACCCCCACATATCCACCATCCAAACCTAGGTCCATGTGGAACGCGATGACAGCAAGAATCGCGATCGCTCGAAGGCCATCTATCTCAGGCCGGTAGCTTTGTTTAGTCCCGAACATTTCGCTCTAGGGTCGCTCAATGAAATGCGAGCGAGCCCCGCTTAAAAAACCCAATGTAGTTCGTCGGAGCAAATCCGCCAATGTTCTTATCGGTCCCCAGGCATTTCTAACACGCACCATGAAGACCAAACGACTTCAAATCTCGTCTCCTTCGTTTTTTGGCCTCGACTACGATCCTTACAAGGAAACGCCTTTCCGTTACTACGATTGCGGCGCATCCCTTCAACGCCGTTCCCTTAGGCCAGTTTCATTTCCCAAGCTCTTGCGGGGCTTGGGAAGCTAGGATGATGAACCATCAAGAAATTGCCCGCCGTATATAAAAAGACATCTTGGAAATCTACCAGAGAGCGAGAGAAACACCACGGTTTGAGTCGTTCTTAGCACGACAACCAAGCAACAGCGGACTTCCTAAGAAGCAATGCCCCCCGACGGCCCTCATGGAAAGACGAAACTCATTCAACACCCACGACTAAGGCCCAAGAATTTTGAGAACTAGCGCCTCAGAGGCAGCACTCAATGCAGCTCGCCAAGGGAACTAGCCCCCAGACTTTGGTGTCGCCCCGTAAAACTTACGAGCAGCACCAAAATGGCACAGGATATGCACATATCTTCATGTGGAAAGAAGCGCCTCAAGCGATGGACTTCGAACGGGGACGAGGTAAGAAAAAGAAAAATGGTGCGGTTAGCAGGACTTGAACCTGCACGCCCGAAAGCACAACCACCTCAAGGTTGCGTGTCTGCCAATTCCACCATAACCGCAGCGGACGGTTAGATAAGTCCATGTCAGCCAACACTGCAAGTGAAAACTTGCGTAAAAAATGAGCATTGATCATGCAACGATTTGAACGTAAATGGTTCGGCTCGGTTTCGACACTGTCTCTTATACACATCTCCGAGCCCACGAGACCTCTCTACATCTCGTA
>CAJXVR010000285.1 GCA_913061285.1 uncultured Verrucomicrobiota bacterium
GCTTGAAGCTTTGCTCGACGCGCTCGGCCCGCATTCAGCTTCTTTTGGTAGCTCGGATCCTCCCGCTCGGCGGCAAGCTCGCGTTTCAAGTCGTCAATCCGTTCACTGGGCGCCCAGATCCCTCGTGAAAAACGCTTCCTTCCCTTCATTTCGACCACAGTCCACGTCGGCCCATCCTTCTTGATTCGACGACTCAAGGCCGCATCCCCAGGCGACAAGAGCGCCCAACCAGCCGGCACATCAAGAACATCCCCGTTGGGAGCCAAGACCTGACGGAGATTCGTGGTGGGCCGGACTTCAAGCGCGTGTTCAGGCATGCCAAACGTTGAACCAAAGCCTCTGCTGGTAGCAAGCACGAAGCACTCCCTTCCCCTCGGAGGGGGACTTCAGCCAGAGCCGCGTATTGACAGCGCATTATCGGGCATGTTCAATCCGACGCTATATGAATCGTACCTTAGCCCTCACGGCGACCCTTGCTATTCTACTGACCGTCGGAGTCGTCAAGCAACAAGCGGCCGGTCCCATTTGGACCGACCCCGTCAAAGCGACCGAAGAAAATCCCGATTTTTCTCTCCAGGGAGAATACATCCAAGCAGGCAAAGCCTATCAAGTCGTTGCCCTGGGGAAAGGCCATTTCCATGTCAGCGTCTACAACGGGGGCTTACCCGGAGTGGGATGGGATCGCTCCCCCATTGGTCAAATTCGGGGAAACACAGAAGAAGTCAAAGAACTGACCAAACACGCCCACCGTGTTACCCGCCAAAGCCCGCGCCTCGGCGCCAAAGCCCCAGCGAACGCCACAATTCTCTTTGATGGCACGGACGCAAAAGCCTGGGATCACGGCAAAATCTCAGACGGCTTGCTCGAATCTGGAAGCCAGACCTTCCAAAGTTTCGGAGACTTTCAACTCCACCTCGAGTTTCGATTGCCATTCAAACCTGAAACAACGCCCGGAAGCCAGGATCGCGGCAACAGCGGGATCTATTCCTTCAACCGCTACGAAACCCAAGTCTTGGACAGCTTCGGACTCGACCTCGATATCAACGCTTGGAAAGAAAAGCCCCAGTCAGATCCCAAACAATGGTGCGGGTGCCTCTACAAGTTTAAGCTGGCTGACACCAACATGTGCTTTCCTCCCCTCACCTGGCAATCCTATGACATTCACTTCACTGCCCCACGATTTGAGGGCGACAAGAAGACCAAGAACGCCCGCATTACCGTGATCCACAACGGCGTCACAATCCATGATGATGTCGAACTGCCCAAGGGCACCGGGGCTGGTGGAAACCGTAAGGAAATCGCCCGAGGCCCAATCGTGCTTCAAGGCCACGGAAATCCTGTCCGCTACCGTAATATCTGGATCGTCGAGAAGTAAAACGCCCGCCGTTCCCGCTCCTTTACCGGCCACGACGGATAGCGCAGACCTGATTCTTCCTCTGCGCTATCCTAAGTGCCCAGATCCATCCCCCGCGCTGACTCGCCTCGTTCACGTGCCCGCACGAATCTCTCCGCGTTTCTATCACAAAGGTTCTGCTTCAAGATTGCCATTGAGCGAACGGGGGGCTTCAGCATAGGCTCGGAGCATGCCTCGTTTACTAGCCGCAAGCCTCGGTCCTCTCCTTGTGGGGATGACCGCAGCAATCCTTCTTACCAACGCAACTGTTTCAGCCACAGAACGCCCCAATATTCTGTGGATTATCGCCGAAGACATGGGCCCTGAACTCGGTTGTTACGGTCATCCTGAAGTGCATTCTCCAGTGATCGATCGACTCGCAGCCGAGGGCGTCCGTTATACCCGAGCCTTCACCGTCACCCCTGTTTGCTCCACCAGCCGATCATCGTTCATGACCGGAATGTATGCACACAGCATCGGTGCCCACAACCATCGCTCGCATCGCAAGGATGGATTCAAACTCAAAGACGGCGTACGAGTCATCACCGATTGGTTCCGCCCCGCAGGCTATCAAACCGCTAATATCAGAACGTTTCCAAGCGACAACCCCGATCCGAAATTCTTCAACGGCACAGGAAAAACCGACTGGAACTTTACCTATCTGAGTCCCCATGGGAACAAATCACCCTTCGATACGGCGAACTGGGATCAATTGAAATCCAAGCAGCCTTTCTTCGCGCAAATCAACTTTCCGGAAACCCATCGTGGCGGAGCATGGAACAACGCCCACAAATACATCGACCGCCCCGCCAATCCCGAAAAAGTCAAAGCCCCACCCTACTACCCAGAACATCCCTTGACCCGCGCCGACTGGGCTCAATACCTCAACACCGTCATGGCACTCGACAAGAAAGTGGGCTTTGTGCTCGATAAACTCGAGCGAGATGGACTTGCGGACAACACCGTCGTCTTCTTCGTTGGGGATCACGGCCGAGCCATGGTTCGGGGCAAGCAGTGGCCCTACGACTCCGGACTCAATGTCCCCATGATCATCCGTTGGCCAAAGAACATTCCGGCTCCCAAAGGCTTTGAGGCTGGAACGGTTGACGAGCGAATTATCGCATCGATCGACTGGTCAGCCACCGCGCTCGATATCGCCGGAATCGCAAAACCAGCTAAGATGCAGGGCCGCATCTTTCTCGGTGACAACGATGAAGGAGAGCGCGACTACGCGTTTGCCGGAAGAGATCGCGGCGACGAAACGGTCGATTTCATTCGCACCGTCCGCACGAAACAATTCCGCTACATTCGAAATTTTTATCCCGAGCGGCCTTTCACCCAGCTCAATCGCTACAAAGAACATTCGTATCCGGTTCTGCGCCTTATGCATCGATTGCACAACGAAGGCACCCTGACCGGCCCACCGGCAGCACTCATGACGAGCACACGCCCTAAAGAAGAGCTCTATGATATCTCCTCTGATCCTTATGAGATCCACAATCTCGCCCACTCAGCCCCTCACCAAGCAACACTCAAGACACTCCGTGGAGCACTCGAGAACTGGATGGACAAGATCGATGATAAAGGACGCATCCCAGAATCAGCCGCAACCATTGCCGTCCACGAGGAAGCTATGAAACAGGCCTACACTGATCGGCTCGCAGTGCAGGCCAAGTATGAATCCGAGCATGGCATCCAGGCCCTTGCGCCAAAGGAACTAACAGAGCGTATCAATCGACTGCGCCGAAAAAAGAAGTGATCGCGGAATCACCAAGGAGCGCCAACAATCAGGTCCTGACAATTTCAACTGAGACAGAAGAAACCATCGATTTGCGGTGAAAGGTTGTATTGGGATCCTCCTAAGCCTCTGCTTTGTTCCGTTTTCCATCGGAGCAGCGGACGATTTCGCAGCTGTGCTCAAGCAAATGGGCGCTCAGGTTTTTCTCGCGCCAAAGTCGCAATCAATTATCGAAATCAATCTCAACGGGCACCAGCATCTGGATCGACAGATCTTCACCCGCATCGCCCAGGAAACTGCTCTCACCGACCTTTCCCTAGAACAAACATCGACAGGCGACAAAGAGATTCGGGCACTCAAGACACTGCCAAATCTCGAGTGGATGAACCTCTATCGCACTCAGATCACCGATCAAAGTCTCATACATCTCGCCTCCTTCCCTAAGTTGGCCCATCTACCGATCGGTGAAACCAAGGTAACGGACCAAGGGTTGAAACACTTGAAATCCTGCAAAAAGCTCCAGTATTTGGGACTTCGCAAAACAGCGATCACCGATCAGGGCCTCCCCTTTCTTCGTCCCCATCATGAGCTCACCGGTCTTCATCTGGGGGAAACCGACGTCACTGATGAAGGGATGAAGCACATCGCCCATCTCGATCAACTCGAGAAACTTTGGCTCCACGATACAGTCGTCTCAGACAAAGGTCTTGCCTCACTAGCATCCCTCAAGAATCTCCGGCAATTGTTGATCTACAACACCGGCGTCACTGCCAAAGGCTACCAACAACTGCAAGAACATCTCCCCAACTGCTTAATCATCTACCAAATCGACTAGCTCGATAGAAGGTCACGGATTCATAGCCTCAATCGCCTTCACCAACGCTTCGGTAGCGACCGATTTATTGACGCCGAACTGGGAATCGAAATTGTCGTAGAAAGACGGCAAACTAAAACTTCCCCGAATATCTGCCCCTAAATGAGGAAAAGTGCCTTTCGCCGCTTCTAAGACGGTCATTCCTCCCCTCGCACCGGGTGACGTTGCTAGAAGCAACATTGGTCGATCCGCCCAGAGTTTCTGATCAATCCGAGTCGCCCAATCAAACAGATTCTTGAAGGCAGCGGCATAGGACCCATTATGCTCAGCCAATGAAATCACCAGTCCCTCATGCTCCCGAACGAGGTCAAAGAACCGTTTAGCCGCTGGAGGGATGCCATTTGCTTTCTCCTCGTCCGAGCTATACAGCGGCAACTCAAAAGTTCGAAGGTCCAGATCCGTCACCTGAGCGCTCTTAATTTGATTCGCGACGTACAATGCAAACTGTCGATTAATGGACTGACTACTCGTCGAGGCGCCAAAGGATAATATTTTCATAGGCCACTTTCTGTCTTCTATTCTCTCTTACTCCCCTAAGCCTGCCACCAATCTACGATTCCGACTAATACCTTGTGATTATTCGAGGCATACCTTTTGCTTATAGCGCCCTCAATTCACCCTCAGCACTGACTTCAACCTTCAAACTTCTACCTCTTCCTCCTACTATCCTCAGATCTGAAAACACTGCTTCAAAAACTCCCTTTCAATTGGCAACAGTTCTTCATCCAAATCCTGGGTGATCCCCGGCATTTCCCCTTGGAGCACCGCCTCGTGAATGCGATTACTCTCCTCAATGGGGTTACCAATCTCTTGGGTACGATTGGCATGCGTTCCCTTCCCAATGCAGAACTCTTGATCCCCTTACACCTAGGCTACGGCATCTTATTCCTGGTATTATTCTATCTATCCCGGGTCAAGCAACTCTTCCAGCCACTCTATTGGCCCTTTCTCTTCCTGATCGCCTCATTCCTCTCGATCAACATCGTCCTCAATGCCGGATCATTGGGGGGAGCTCACTACTACCTCATTCCAGGGCTCATCATCGGTATCGTTATCTCCTCAGATTTGAAAAAGAAACTAGCAGCACTCTCGCTATTCCTAGCAGCAGGCGCCGTACTCTTCGCGATTGAGAAAGCCCAGCCTTCCTGGATATTCGGCTATACCAATATTGCCGAACAACGATGGCCTGATGTGTCATCGAACTTTCTCTTCGTACAGCTCTTCACCGGCGTGATCGTGATGATACTCGTCAAGAGCCTGGAAGAAGAGCGCCTTAAGTCAGACAGATTACTTCTCAACATTCTCCCCGAAAGCATTGCTGAAGAACTCAAGAAAACCGACCGGGTCACGCCACTTCACTACGACACCGCCAGCGTCATCTTCACAGACTTCGTCGGATTCACACAGTCGGCGGAAAACCTACCCGCTCAATCACTCGTTACGCAACTTGACGAATGTTTCCGCGCCTTCGATGAAATCACACGACGGAATGGGCTAGAGAAAATCAAAACCATTGGCGACGCCTACATGGCAGCCGCTGGCATTCCGCAACCTTCCGCCACCCATGCCCATGACTGTGTCCGGGCAGCGATCGAAATCAGGGACTTCATGACAGCGCTCCAGGAACTCAAATCCGGATCCCAACATCACTGGGAACTCCGACTCGGCATTCACACCGGCCCCTTGATCGCAGGCGTCGTCGGCACCGACAAATTCGTCTACGACATTTGGGGAGACACCGTGAACACAGCGGCTCGAATGGAATCAAGCGGAATCGTCGGCAAGGTGAATATCTCAGGAGCGACCTATGCCCTCATCAAGGACCAGTTCATCTGTGAACACCGCGGCAAGGTGGCGGCCAAGAACAAGGGCGAGATCGACATGTATCTCGTGTTAGGCCCAGCGACCGATCCAAAGGCGTCCTCTTAGACCCGCTCCCTGGAGCAATCCTGAAACAAACGCCCTAGCGGTGCCGAGCGAAGAACTGCCAAATCTCCTCTGCCAATGAGACGCCTGGTCGTCCAAGTCGATCCGGCCAGATGTGCTTTCCTCCAATCACCTCATAGAAGATGACTTCCGTATCATCGGCAGCGGTCCACCAACGATGCCTCACGATCTGTTTTTCGTCTGATGGAATCCCTGTGACTGGTGCGGATCGATGTTGTTCAAGCGCCATCCCCTCCGTCCAGAGATCCATCACTTGTTCGATCCCATAGTAGGCACCCCACCCATCTTTATTCGTAAGATCACCGTTCCATAGGGTGATCCCATCCGCTGTGCCATGCACCTCCAAGATAGACAAGCGTTTCCGGGGCACAAACCCTTCGTGCCCGGCAAGCATCATTGTACCCGCAACCGGGGCAATCGATCGCACAAAGGGCTCAGCCAGACTGGCCAAGAAAAAGCTCATATCTCCACCATTCGACATTCCGGTTGAGAAAACAGCCTCGGGATCCAGGTCTAGATCCTTCACAAGCCGCTTTGTCAACGCCCTGACAAAGCGAACATCGTCAACCGGACTCTCGGCGTGAAATTCATAACCCACATTAAAGAACGTGTTCCCTCGAGAATCGACGGTTCCCTGCGGATAAGCCGCAACGAAGCCATATTGAGCGGTCAATGGAGTGAAGCCAGCGTCCGCGCGAAAGCCCTCTGCTGAACCCGTGTACCCATGAAACCCTAGAACCAAGGCCGCTCCAGGCTTCAGGTCAGGCGGCACATCCAGCATGAACTGACGCAGTTGGCCATCGACGACCAGTGTGTGCGTGCCACTCGTCCACCGGGGAGCCGGATCGTTTTCCTGATTCACCGCCGCACGCGAAGAACGGGATCCGATGGAACAACCTAGCCCAAGCAACAAGGCCAAGGATCCGGAGACAGCGCATACGATTAAGGAACGGGAATGGAACATGAGATGACCAAGTCTACAGACTCACAGCCACATCGCAACCACTCACGGAGCCTAGAACGGATCCAATCTGCCCGAGCAATCTAGGGTCAAGGATCCAGAGTCGGTCTGGGGCCTTCATCTTGCTCCGCGGAGAGTCGCACAGCTCGTTCATCCTTTTTCGCCTGTGCTCGAGCGGCGACCTGATCTCCCGGGATCCCAGCAATAGCCGCGAGCAGAGTTTCGTGATCAACCCCCATGGCATCGGCTAACGCACCAAGAAGATGGGGCTGAGCAAAGTATGCATCGGAGGAATATCCAAAATTGTGAACCACCCTTCCGCCCCTAGCCACAATCACGGTAGCCGTAGCTTTTGGATTGAGCCGATAGGCCGGAGGCCCTGCATCTCCGTCAATTGAAAGCCCAGCAAAAACGAACGGCGGCAGCTGTTTATCGACGAATTCAAATGCCTTCGAGAAATCCTCTGGATTCTCATTGAGGTAAATCAATGACATCTCCCACTCCTGACCCGTGTGACCTTCGATGCTTTCAACTTGCTGGGCAAGATGCCCCACAAAACGAACAAAGGTCCGAGCCTCCCGCGCGAAAATGATAAGATGAAGACGCTCACCCGCTTTCGTAACGACATCGAAAGGCCCGCCATTCAAATCATCCCTCACCGAGGTCGCAATCAAGGGTGCAAGGCGTTCTCCCCTCTCTAGTCCGGAATCGATACGAGCATTCTCACTCAACCCAAAGGCTTCCGGACTAGCAATCTTGATCCTGGCATCGCGCTCAGGGGCAGATAATTGAGCGCGGTGGGATTTGCTCCTGCGTGACGCCGAAGGAAAAGCCAATCGAAACATTTCATCCGCCTCATCAATCGAGACCTGTCCTGTTTCAACTAAGATGGAAAGCTTCTCTCGAAGCAATGATTGAACATCGACCTTCGGGTGAGTTCTCTCTTGGGGAAGGTTTGGAGCGGGACTCGCCGCAAGAAAAAGGGGCCTCGGCACTCTCCCCTCACTCAGCGCTGCGACGGCGGCAAAACTAAGCCAAAACAAAAAAAACGATCTCAACACTCGATTCATCATCTGTTCCACACTCTTTTCTTGAAACGGTTCATCACCCAAGAATACCTCACCATAAAGCAGAACCTAGGCCATGTTTTCAATCCAAGACCGGACACAAGCAGTCGCAGCCGAACGCGATAGGTGGGACAGTGCGTCACGCTACAGAACCCAATAGCTAGAGCCTCAAATAGCGGCTCCAGGCGATATGAGTCTCGCTCTCCGTGCGAGCGCGACTGATAACGAGCGTTGTCGACGCTGTCTGCGTATTAACGAGAATGACATGAATCGCCGTTGGCCGTCCGCTTGAGTCTTCCAGAAAGGTAACCGACTGTCCTCCTGCACCCTTTTCCTGAGAGACGGTCTTAGCATTGGCAAGTTTGGCTTTGTAATACTCAAGCACTTGCGGCAAAGAATCTTTGCTTGTCATGACGGTGCTGTATTGCAGCGATTGAATCGTCCGCTCACCGGCATCATTGATCGTGGCGGCGTCATTCAGCCTGGAATCACTGAGCCTCGCTTCCGGATAACGCCAATCCGCGATCGCAGTCATCAGGCTTTGCCCTTCCTGCGCCCAGCTCACGGACGACATACCAAGGCAGCCGATCAACAGAACCAATAAGGACGAAGTGAGGGCGCGTGATCGAAAACGTGTTGTGGCTTGTTGCTTCATCCTCTGTAAGACACCCGTTTCCTCAATTTCTTAGAATAAAAATCTCGCCTTATTTAAGATCGTCTTTGCTGGGACTCGCCAAAAAAATCTGAGAGCATGCCGCTCAATGAGCGGTTTGACCCCCCGGCACATCACAGAACTCTCTCCGACAAGCTCAGCATTGCGGCCGGACGACAGCGAGTCGCTACGGGTCGCTCGATTATTTCTCTCCGTGGCAGAGTTCCCCCTAAGAAAGCAATTAATTATTCTCCTCACCTTGTCGTGTCTATGGTGGGGAAGCACGAGCAGTCTGCATTCGGATGAGATTGAGCTCTTCAATGGCAAGAACCTCAAGGGATGGACTTCATGGCTCCGGAATTCGCAACACGAAGATCCAGACAAGGTGTTTTCCGTCGTTAACAACACTCTAAGAATCTCTGGTGCCGGTTACGGTTATCTTGCCACAAAAGAAACCTTCGAAAACTATCTCCTTCGCGTGGAGTTTCGCTGGGGGAATCAAGAAAAACTCGATCGCAAAGACCGAACCGGAAAAGCCTTGGATTCTGGACTTTTCCTTCATGCCTCCGGCCCCCACGGGAACAGTCACGACGGCAGGGGCGCCTATATGGCAGCGATTGAGTGCAACATTTTCCAGGGCGCCACAGGCGACTTTCTCCTCATTCGCGGCGATGACGCCCAAGGCAACCTGATCGTGCCCCGCGTCACAGTCGCTCACTCCGGTGAACAAGACTCAGATGAATTTCCAAGCTGGGACGCCAATGGACACCTACGCCGATTGGAGACCTTTGGCCGGGTGAACTGGCGTAACAAGTCGAAAGACTGGAAGGATCAACGAGACCTTCGCGGGCCCAAAGATATCGAGAGGCCGTACGGCGAATGGAATCAGCTCGAATGCCTTTGCATCGACCGTAGCATCACCCTTCGGCTCAATGGCAAGGTCGTCAATCAAGTTACTGAAATCTATCCCTACCAAGGGAAAATCCTCCTTCAGTGTGAGGGGGCCGAAATCTTCTTCCGCAACATACTCCTAACACCGTTATCCGATCCTCCAAACCAACGATCACAATGAAATCAGTTCTGTGGATTAGTCTCTTGATTTGTTCAACATGCGCCGGACTTGACGCTCAGACTCAGGTAGCAGCAAAAAAAAGTGCGTCCCAAACCCTAAGCTCGGAATGGCAACTGGGAGTCTCAGGATGGGGGCTTCACCGCTTTACGCTCTTCGAAGCAATCGAAAAAGTGCAGGCGCTCGGTTTATCTGCCTACGACGGTTTGAGCTTTCAGAAAGTTAGTTCGGAGATCAGCAAGCATTTCGATGCCTCACTGCCCCCTGAGGACCTAGAACGCATCATCGCAAAACTCGCCCAACACGGTGTCACCATTCCTGTGTTTTACTACGCAAAGATGCCTCAAGACGAAGCTGGTTGCCGCAAGGTCTTCGACTTCGGGCGTCGCCTGGGAATCAAAACATTTGTTTCAGAACCAGCTGTGGAGTCCCTTGATCTTCTCGAGGAATTCTGCGAGCGCTACGAGATCAATCTCGCACTTCATAACCACGGCCCCAAGCAGTCGCCTCACTACTGGAGCCCCTCAAAGGTCTTAGAACACTGCCGCGGACGGAGCCGAAGGATTGGCGTCTGCCCGGACACCGGTTATTGGATCCGAGCTGGCGTTGATCCGGTGAAGGGGATTCGACAGATCGGCGACCGATTGATCACCATCCAACTTCACGATCTCAACGAGAAAAGCCCCGCGGGCCACGATGTCCCCTGGGGCAGGGGAATCGGCGAGGTCGATCAGGTGTTCTCAGAACTACTCCGGCTACAGCTCGACCCTACGTTGATTGGTCTCGAATACTCTTACGATTTCGAAGACAACTTGCCAGAGATGCGATCCAGTATTGCCTACTTCAAACAGTGCATCGAGAAAATGAGAAAGACTGAATAGCTTTGCCCTCCACAGGTAGACTCGTGAACGCCTCTAAGGAACCTCAAGCGCAACACCAAAGACCTCGATCCAATCCAAACGAGAACTCGAAGGGCTCCCCTTCCCTGGCTTCAGATCGGTGAAGCCAATCTCGGCAACGTGGTCGAGCCGAGGCGCCTCAACCCGTTCACCCGCCTCTGCCTCAGAGGCACTGAAGAGGCGCCATGTGAGTTCTGAAACGAGAAACTCATGATCATGCCATTCTGTTCCAGCGTCGGATTGGTCACTAACAAGCCAACGATCATCAGGTAGCATGAGCACAAGATGAAGCGCATGCCCCCCACTCTGTCGACTTCGCCACCTCACCTTGGCGTCAGCAGCCGTGAGATCAACCAAGAAGCCTGTTTTCTTAAGCGACAAAGCCCAATTTGACTCGCACTTCCCTGACCAGACATAGAAGGGATCATTCACGATTTCCGCATGGTGGGACTTCTTAATTCCCAGCCGCCCCTGTCTCTTATACACATCTCCGAGCCCACGAGACCTCTCTACATCTCGT
>CAJXVR010000286.1 GCA_913061285.1 uncultured Verrucomicrobiota bacterium
ATCTACACTAGATCGCTCGTCGGCAGCGTCAGATGTGTATAAGAGACAGGATCACTTGCTCTTCCGTTTTTCGCCTAAGGCGGCCAAGGAATACCGCTATACGCTTCGCGGAAATGTGCCGTCGCTTGACGGCAAATCCGGTAGGCTGACATCGTTTCTGACACCGCCTGAATTCGCCCAACAGCCTTCTTCTCGTTTGCCGAACTGGTGGGCCGACGATCCCGCTCCAAGTCTGTCTGAAGGCCCTCATCAAGGCGCAAAGACGGTGAGCCAATGGCGTGAAGCGTTCTTGCGGGATTTCGCGATTCGAATGGATTGGTGCGCCGCACCCGCATCGAATTAGTAGATGTGCCAGTGAATCAGAATTTCGAATGAGAACGCTCAGCCAAAGCCTGCACCGATTGCGTTGGAATCCAATATCGGTTCTGCGGGGGGGGATTCTTTTGTTCCTCTCTTTGGTTGCGTTGGTGAGGGTCGCTGCAGAGCCTGCTTCTGAGCGGACCTACAGCGATGTCGAATACGGGCAGGCTGCGGGTGAATCCCTTTTGCTCGATGTCCACGTGCCGGATGGAAAGGGACCTCTTCCGATAGCAAACTATGTTCATGGGGGTGGCTGGACAGGGGGCGACAAGGCCAACTCTGATGATGCTCCCGTGTTGGATCTGTTGACGCGTGCGAATTTCACGTGCTTTTCGATCAATTATCGACTCGCGCCGGAACATCGCTGGCCGGCCTGTATCCAAGATGTTCAGACGGCTATCCGCTGGGTAAAAACCAACGCGACTCGATACAAAGGGGATCCATCCCGTATCGCGCTCATTGGCTATTCGGCTGGTGGTCATTTGGCGAGTTTTGCGGGCACCATCGTTGACGATAGTGTAAGGGTGCAGGCGGTCGTTGGTTTTGCTCCGCTGACTGATTTTGTTCAGGAACTGCCGAAACGGGGTAACATCCTTGGGCGGGCGCAACGGGGACTGTTGAATCGACCTGAAGCATTGACCCCGGAATCGGTTGGGATGCTACGAGCTCTTTCACCCATCAATCACATTCGTGCCGGCCTGCCGCCGTTCCTAATACTTCATGGCGACGCAGACGGATCTGTTTCCTATGAACAGTCCATTATATTCCAAAAGAAACTGAGAGACGAAGGCGTTCGCTGCGATCTCATCACGTTGCCTGGGGCGCCTCACCGGCTTACTCAATGGACTCTCAATCTGCCCGATTACGCTGATCGCGTTTCAGCTTGGTTGGACGAGGTTTTAGGCCGTCGTGAAACCGAGGGTGAATAATCCCGTTTGGAACGAGAAATGTGTCGTGACAGAAAAAGTTTTTGAGAGAAGGAAGCTATCTATGAATTATCTAATGATCCTCAGTCGACTCCGAGGCGTTGTCTTCACCGCGTTTCTTGCTTTGTTCTTTGTGAACGCGGTCGCAGCGAAGTCCAAAACGCGAATCTTCGTGCTGACGGACATTGAGAATGAACCCGACGATGCCCAATCACTCGTACGTTTCCTCACTTATGCCAATCAATTCGATATTGAGGGCTTGGTTGCCACCACCTCGATTCATCAACAGAAAAGGACCTCGGCCTGGCGCATTAAAGAGATTGTTGAAGCCTATGGAAAGGTCCAGACAAACCTACTCAAGCATGAGCCGGGCTACCCTCCAGTGGGAGACTTGCTCGCGGTGATTCACGAAGGTCGTCCAGACTACGGCATGAATGCGGTCGGAGAAGGGAATGATTCAACCGGTTCGGAAGCTCTTATTGCTGCTGTAGACCGCGATGACTCGCGACCCATTTGGGTGCCAGTCTGGGGTGGTCCGAATGTACTGGCACAAGCACTTTGGAAAGTGCGCGCCACGCGATCCGCTGAGGCCCTGGCCAGGTTTGTTGCCAAACTGCGAGTCTACACCATTTCCGATCAGGACAATAGCGGCCCATGGATTCGAAAAGAATTTCCAGGCGTTTTCTACGTTGCCAGCCCGGGCATTCATGCTGGTGGTGCCTATCACTATGCGACCTGGAGCGGTATCAGTGGTGACAAGTTCCACGCACGCTTCACCGGAGCGGATTTTAGCATTGTCAACAATGAATGGCTTGATCAGCACATTCGCAAAAATCATGGTCCTCTCGGCGCGCAGCACCCACACACCGAGTATCTCATGGAAGGCGATACGCCAAGTTTTCTTGGCCTCGTGCAGAATGGCTTGAATTCTCCAGAGAATCCAAATTGGGGCGGATGGGGAGGTCGTTATGAGTTCTACACGCCGCGCATGCAGAAGTGGTTCCAAGAGCCAGAGACACGTCCGTTTTGGACGAATTCGGTCGATGAAGTGATTGGCCACGATGGGAACTGGCACACGAGCAATCACGCCACCATCTGGCGATGGCGTTCGGCCTATCAGAATGATTTTGCCGCCCGGATTGACTGGACCATCAAGCCATACGACCAGGCGAATCACCCCCCCGTGGTGAAGATCTCCAGCCCAAAGAAGCTTACCGCCAAACAAGGCGGCTTGGTCAAGCTAAGCGCCGCAGGCAGTTCAGACCCTGATGGAGATCAGCTTTCTTATGAGTGGTTTTACTATAGTGAAGTAGGCTCGTTCACCACTTCAAACGCTAGGACGGGACAACCCCTTACGATTGAACAATTTGATCAACAACAAGCCTCGTTCACCGTCCCCAGCGGGCGCGTCATGTTACCGGGGACCGGCGACATGCATATCATTCTAGCCGTCACCGACAATGGAACGCCTCCGTTGACGCGCTACGGGCGAGTGATTGTTGAGGTCACGGAATAAACCATCGTCGCGACAAAACCACGATGGCATGAATGCACTCCGAATCAGCGGCCATTTCGTCAATGCGATTCTAGGACTTGTCATCGTGTCATGGGGGCACATGAGTGCTAGTGCCGCGAATCTTCATTCGAGTCACAAGCCTCGCATCATTGTCACGAGTGATGGGGAGATCGATGACCAGTGCTCGATGATTCGCTTTCTCCTGTATGCGAATGAATGGGATATCGAAGGCATTATTACCTCTAGTTCGCAGTATCACTGGCAGGGGCATAAATGGGCGGGTGATGATTGGATCGAGCCCGACCTCAATGCTTATGCCCAGGTCTATCCGAACCTCTTGAAGCATGATCCGGATTACCCGACCCCAGAATATCTGAGACAGCGTACGGTACTAGGGAACGTCAAGGCTGAGGGTGAGATGGAGGAAATCACCGCCGGTTCGCAGCTGATTGTCCAAGCGCTATTGGACGAGACAAAGGATGATCCGATCTGGATTCAAGCTTGGGGCGGGATGAACACCATTGCACGGGCTCTAAAAACGATTGAGGAAACGCATCCTGAGAAAATGGCTGATGTGGCCAACAAGATGCGTTTTTTCTTCATTTGGGAACAGGACAATACCTACCAGGAATATATCAAGCCACATTGGGGGAAATACAATATTCCAACGATCATCTCCGATCAGTTTGTGGCCTTCTTTTACACCTGGGACAGAACGATGCCTCCTCGAGAAAAGACATTCTACGAGGCGGAATGGATGAATGCCAATATCCTCAAGAATCATGGCCCACTCTGTTCACTCTATCAGGCACACGATGGCTCGAAGAAAGGTTACCGTCCGGGCGATTTCCGGTCGGAAGGCGACTCTCCAGCCTTTTTGCATAACATCGGCACTGGATTAAGAAGCATGGAATCGCCGGACTGGGGCGGCTGGGGGGGGCGTTATGTGAAGATTCGAGCGAACACATGGTTAGACCCTGTTGCCGAGCCGGGCTATCAGTATCCTGAGGGGCGATGGTTTACGAGTTCGGCCTGGGGACGTCAGCGTCTCAGAAAGGGTATCCCGAATGACAAGGCTCTAATCTCCTACCTCAAGCCCATATGGCGTTGGACCGAGGCCCTCCAAAACGATTTCGCGTCACGGGCTGATTGGTGTGTTAAACCTTATGGGAAAGCCAATCATCCTCCCAAAGTTATTTTGGGGCATGCGTTGGATCTAAAGGTCAAACCGGCGGAAACAGTCCATCTCAGTGCCAGGGAGACACATGATCCGGATGGGGATGATTTGAACTTTACTTGGTGGCAATACCAGGAAGCCGATTCATACCATGGATTAGTGTCCATTCAAGGTGCCAATGAACGGGAGGCTTCGTTTGTCGTGCCTGATGACACCAGGGCTGGCGAATCCATCCATATTATCTGCGAGGTAACGGATTCTGGTAACCCACCATTGACTCGATATCAGCGGGTGGTCGCTGAAGCTCGATGATTTGACTCATGAGTTTCAAGTGAGTGCATGATCTAATAAATAAATTTATGAAAAACCTAAGGAATGGGCTTCTGATAGTAAGTATGGTGGCCTGTTCGGTCGTTGGTCTCGCGCAACAACAGCTTGCATTCCCAAGTGCCGAAGGCTACGGAAAATACACCGTTGGGGGGCGTGGTGGCGAAGTTTGCCAGGTGACGAATCTTAATGATTCAGGCGAAGGAAGCCTGCGCGCCGCGGTTGAGTCCGAAGGCCCGAGGACCGTGGTCTTTCGTGTTTCTGGAACAATCGATCTGGAGAGCGATCTAAGGATTAAGAATCCGTTTATTACCATTGCGGGGCAAACCGCGCCTGGGGATGGTATTTGTATTAAGAAATTCCCGCTGATGATCAGTGCCGATGAGGTGATCGTCCGCTATATCCGAGTCAGGTTTGGCGATGAATCGGGAAAGGATTCCGATGCGATATCGGCCAGATATGTTAAGAACTTGATCCTGGATCATGTGTCCGCCAGCTGGAGCGTCGACGAGACGATGTCCATTTACCATTGTGAAAACATAACGGTTCAATGGTGCCTCATTGCGGAGAGCCTGTTTGATTCCAATCACAGTAAGAGCACCCACGGTTTCGGAGGAATCTGGGGTTCGAATTACGGTTCCTATCATCACAACCTTTTGGCTCATCACAGTAGTCGCAACCCACGCTTTGCATCTGGTTGCGGCAATACGGATTTCCGAAATAACGTTGTGTACAATTGGGGCTTTCTAGCGACCTATGGAGGTGAAGTCCTTCAAAAGGGTAGCGATAGGTTTGTTTTCTCTAATATTAATGTGATGGCGAACTACTATAAGGCTGGCCCTGCAACGCAGCCCGGCGACGTGACTCATCTCATCGTGGCTCCATGGTCACGAAACAAGGCTGACGACTACGGCAAATGGCATATTTCGGGCAACGTGTTAGAAGGCAATTCTTGGGTGTCGGCGAATAATTGGCTGGGGGGAGTCCAACCGCAAGATGGTGCCGCTTACTTGGAAGGTCTAAAACTGGCTGAACCTTGGCCCGCGATGGCGATCAAGCAACAGACGCCTGAAGAGGCCTTTGCCTCCGTTCTCGACAATGCGGGAGCCACCTTGCCTAAGCGCGACTCTGTGGACGTTCGTGTCATTGACGAAGTTCGCAATGGATACGCAACGTATGAAGGCGCGACCTACGAATCTGAGTACAAAGTTTCTGCGAGAGATAAGATGTGTGGGATGATTGATTCCCAGAACGATGTCGGGGGCTGGCCGGAACTGAAGAGTACTCCAGCACCGGCCGACAACGATCACGATGGCATGCCCGATGAATGGGAAATGCGATTCGGCTTCAATCCTCAGGACCCCTCCGATGGTCCACTTGACGGGGATGGCGACGGCTACACCAACTTGGAAGAATACCTGAACACGATAAAATAAAATTTTGAACATTGTGAACAAACCCATCTATGTCACGGCCATTGGAATCCTGTGCTGTCTCAACGCGGCGTCTATCTTCGGCGCAAGTCAGTTGGCATTCCCCACTGCAGAAGGCTATGGAAAACACACCGTTGGGGGACGAGGCGGAACGGTCTATGAAGTCACAAACTTGAATGATTCCGGGCCCGGGAGCTTGCGCGAAGCCGTGGAGGCCAAGGGACGCCGGACGGTTGTCTTTCGCGTGTCAGGGACGATCCAACTTGAAGATTCGTTAAGGATCAGAAATCCCTATATCACGATTGCCGGACAGACTGCGCCGGGGGATGGCATTTGCCTGCGGAAGCGGCCACTGAGCATCGACGCAGACGAGGTCATCGTGCGGTATCTCCGGGTTCGGTATGGCGATGAGATGCAGAATAATGCCGATGCGGTCACGAGCCGGTATAAGAAGAACATCATCGTGGATCACGTGAGCGCGAGCTGGGGGGACGATGAGACAATGACGCTTTATCATGGCGAAAACATCACGGTCCAATGGTGCATGATTACAGAGACGCTAAACCGGGGCGGTAGTCACGGCTTTGGAGGTATCTGGGGATCGCACCCAAGCACCTATCATCACAATCTGATTGCGCACAACGTAAGCCGCAATCCGCGAATCGCCTCGGGGTGCGGGAATGTCGATTACCGAAATAATGTGCTCTACAATTGGGAATATAACACGTGCTACGGGGCAGAGGGACACCAGAAGGGGGATCGGCGCAAACCGCCGATTGAGTTCTCACACGTGAATCTGATCGCCAATTATTACAAACCGGGGCCCGCGACGCGGGACGGCGTCAAGAGCCGGCTTGCGAATCCTTCGACGCGCGATGGTGCCGCGGATGCGGGGCAATGGTGGGTCGAGGAGAACGTCGTGGAAGGGAGTCCCGAAGTGAGCGCTGATAATTGGAAGGGCGTCAGTCCATCAGGTCCGGAATTCCGGCTTGCCGAGCCTTGGCCCTCGATGCCGATACACCAGCAGACAGCCAGCGAAGCGTATGAGAGTGTGCTTGAACACGTGGGAGCTTCGTTCCCGAGACGCGATTCGGTGGATACGCGGATTATCGACGAGGTGCGCAACGGCACGGCGACGTTTGGCGAGAATGGGATTATTGAGTCGCAGGAGGAAGTGGGCGGATGGCCGGAACTGAAGAGCGTCCCAGCCCCCGCCGATACTGACCATGACGGGATGCCTGATGTGTGGGAGAAGGCGCATGGGCTAGATCCTTCGGATGCCAGCGATGGGGCAGCGGATCGGAATGAGGACGGGTATACGAACCTGGAGGACTACCTGAATGGGTTGGCGGCGCGTTAGATGATCGGTTCTTGAGCAACCAGCTACTGGGTCGTCCGTGGAATATATTGGTCCTGCCAGGGTTGGCCTATTAATTGCACTCGTCGAAAATGTATTCAAAGTATTGTAGATCAAGATGAAGAAACTGAAGAGATTGGTTGGCTGCATTTTATTGATGTCGGTTATTATTAACGAAGGTTCACAGCTAGCCCTGGCGGCCGCGTCGACCGATAGTCGGCCCCGCGTTATTGTGACATCGGACGGGGAGATTGATGACCAGGCCTCAATGATTCGATTTTTGCTGTATGCGAATGAATGTGATGTCGAAGCGATCGTGTTGTCCTCTTCACAATATCATTCGGAGAGTCACGGCCATTGGGCTGGGAATCATTGGGTTGACCCGGATCTGGATGCCTATGCTCAGGTCTATCCGAATCTGGTGAAGCATGATCCGGCGTATCCTACACCGCAGTATCTTCGCGAACGCACGGCTATTGGCAACGTGAAGGTGGAAGGGGATATGGCAGAAGCCACGCCGGGTTCGGACTTGATCGTTAGAATCTTGTTGGACAAAACTGACGATCGACCGGTGTGGTTGCAGGCTTGGGGTGGTATGAATACCATTGCCCGTGCGTTGAAATCGATTGAGGAAAAGCATCCAGAGCGAATGGCTGAAGCTGCCGCTAAGTGCCGGTTCTACTTTATCTGGGAGCAGGATGCGACCTATCAGGAATACATACGACCCGTCTGGGGGAAATACAACATTCTGACTATTGTTTCGGATCAGTTCGAGGCGGTTGCTTACCGTTGGAAACAGATTCAACCCAAAGAAATGCAGGGCTATTTCGATGCGGCGTGGATGAAAGAGAATATTCTAGAAAACCATGGTCCCCTGTGTTCGATTTACGCGGCGCACAAAAAAAACAGGGAGAGAAACAACTTCACATACTACAAGGACGATTTTCAGTCCGAAGGTGATTCGCCCGCGTTTTTTCATAGCATTGTGACCGGGTTGCGGAACATGGAGTCGCCGGATTGGGGCGGCTGGGGCGGCCGCTTTGTGCGGGTGCGTGAGAATACCTGGCTCGATCCGGTGCCTGTTGAAGGATACACCTATCCGGATGGCCGGTGGTATACAGGAAATGCATGGGGCAGGCAGGGCACGCGAGAGGGTAAGACTTCCGCTGCCAATCCTGATTACCGTGAGTATTTTAAACCGATGTGGCGATGGACACCTGCGCTGCAAAACGATTTCGCTGCCAGGGCAGACTGGTGTGTCAATTCATTTGAAGCGGCCAATCACCCGCCGGTCGTTAAGCTCAGCCACCCCGCCAACCTTAAAGCGAGGGCGGGTGAGACGCTCGATTTGAGCGCGGCTGGAACCAGTGATCCGGATGGGGATAAGTTGAGCTATCATTGGTGGCAGTATGAGGAAGCGGACACTTATGATGGAACGATTGAGATTCAGGGTTCCAAAAAACGGGATGCTTCCTTCACGATTCCCGACGATGCCAGCCCAGAGCAGACCATTCATGTCATCTGTGAAGTGACGGATGCCGGATCGCCGCCGCTGACCCGTTACCAGCGGGTGGTTGTCGAGGTCGATCATTCTGGCGCTGCTTCGGGTGTCTCGTCGAACACTGCAGCTGAGGGCTTCTCGATATTGAGCGAGGCCTCGCTTGTCACGGTCAACTATGACGGCAAACTTGTCGCTCAGTATCACTTCCGAGACGAGGCAGCAAGGAAACCGTATTTCTGGCCGGTGATCGGACCGACGGGCAAGTCGATGACTCGCTCGTATCCGATGGAAACAGTCGACGGGGAGCAGCACGACCATCCACATCATCGAGGGCTTTGGTTCGGGCACCAGGGTGTCGCGGGTAGTGATGTCTGGCTTGAGGTCGCTTCGAAGAATTACGGAGGCGATAGACAGAAGGAATTTCTAGCGAGTTTGGGATCGATCGTACACACGGCTTTCACTGAAATCTCGGCGAACGATCGGCAGGCGGTCATTCGTTCAAACAACGATTACCTGGATTCTTCAGGCGAGCCATTGATGGCAGATCGACGTTCGATGATCATTCGAATGTCGGACAGCAAGCTGGTAATCGATTTCGACATTACCTTGCTCGGCAGCTATGGAGATGTGGAACTGCAGGACAAGAAGGATGCTGGACTGAATGTTCGCGTGCCGACGTCCATGTCAGTGAGTGACGGCGGTGGGCACATCGTCAATAGTGTTGGTGATCGTGACGGCAAAACGTGGTCGAAGAAAGCTAAGTGGGTGGATTATCATGGGCTTGTTGAGGGGGAGCATCTGGGGATTGCGTTCCTGAATCATCCCTCAAGTTTTCGGCATCCGACTCGGTGGCACGTTCGCGAATACGGACTGTTCACGGCAAACGCCTTTGGTCCCCAGAGTCTAGATCCGAGCGCCAAGTCGGGAACTTTGACTTTGAGGAGTGGTGGAAGTCTGCATTTGAGACACCGTATCATTTTTCATGAAGGTGACGCCAAAGCGGCTGGGATTTCGGAAGCCTATCAGGCCTACGCGGCATCAAATGCAGACGAGTGATACGGGCCGCGGCGATACGAGCATAGAAAAGGCACTTTGATGAAAGACCAACAGCCGCTGAATTCCTTGCGCTCCATTGTTCAAGCTATCTGTTGGAGCGTTGCTCTGATGGGCTTGTCATTGATGCAGGCTGCGGAAGGATGGACCCCGCTACGACCTGGTCTGCTGCTCGAAGAGTTTGTTTTTGAAACCGCCCCGTTTCCCTCCTGTCATGCCGCGACGGCTGTGGAGCTGGCCAATGGAGAGTTGTTATGTGCCTTTTTTGGGGGGACGAGAGAACGCCACCCAGACGTAGAAATCTGGATCGCGCGGAAACCGGTCGAGGGACCTTGGACGGCACCGATGAGTATTGCGGACGGAGTGCAGTCGGGAGGGGATCGGCTTCCCACTTGGAATCCGGTGCTCTTCCAGCCAAAGCGCGGCGCGCTCACCCTGTTCTATAAGGTTGGTCCCAGCCCTAAGGAGTGGTGGGGCATGTTCAAGACCTCGAATGATGGGGGCCGAACTTGGGGCGAGGGACGGAAGCTGGGTAGAGGTCTCATTGGTCCCGTCAAGAACAAGCCGATTGAGCTCGAGAACGGCACGGTCGTTGCCGGTTCCAGCACAGAAAACAACGGTTGGCGAATTCACGTCGAGCGGCGCGAAAGCGGTGGGCGCTGGAGTCTTTTAGATCCGATCAATCCCGAGGCTGAGATCGGCGCGATTCAACCTACGTTTTTGACTTACGCTGATGCCAGGATCCAGATGCTCTGCCGAACACGTTCGGAACATGGATACATTGCCCAGAGCTGGTCGACAGACGAAGGGCTCACATGGTCACCTCTCAAGGCACTTACGCTTCCCAATAATAATTCAGGCTTCGACGGTGTGACGCTGGCTGACGGGCGGCAGCTTCTGGCCTACAACCATTCCACCCGTACCCAGCCGGGCATGGGGCACAAAGGACGCGGTATTTTGAATATTGCAGTGAGTCGAGATGGCATCAACTGGGAGGCGGCCCTCGTGCTCGATCATCTTGATGAAAGCGGGAAGCAATTCTCGTATCCTGCCGTGATCCAGACTCGCGATGGGCTGGTGCATGTTTTTTACACGTGGCATCGTGACCGGATCAAGCATGTGGTGCTTGATCCGGCACAGCTCAACACAACGCCGATGATGGGCGGCCAATGGCCTACCGAAGGACCTGCCTCTTTGGCTTCGTTTCATCAATCGAACTCAACAGATTCGCAGACGGAAGATTGAACTCTTCAAAATAGATCATTCTCCGCATCATTGGCGTCTCGAAGGTCTCGATGGCAGCTCCTGTGATTGCTTTCTGTGGCTCAATTCGATGAAGATCTGATCTGCATAATCTTAGGATGCAGGAGATAGATAGCTTGAAACAGGAGGATAATTCCTGTCTCTTATACACATCTGACGCTGCCGACGAGCGATCTAGTGTAGAT
>CAJXVR010000287.1 GCA_913061285.1 uncultured Verrucomicrobiota bacterium
ATGTGTATAAGAGACAGAACTTGTCGTCCCGTAGATTTCCGGTTGTCGCGTGCCAAGAAGATTGAGGTTAGGGCCGTTAAGGTAGCAAATTCTCATGAGAAACGCGTTATGCGGTTATTGTTTTTGGCTTTCGCCGGTCCTCCTGCCCAACGAGCCAGCCAAGAAGAAGAAAAAATGTCCAGGATATCGCCGGAATATGCAGCCCAAACTCGACAAAGCTTTGAAGCGCAAAGCCGAACAACCCAAACCAGACGGCGGTGTGCATGGGACTAAGTGAACGCTTTTTCCAAGTCAGGAAGAGACTGCTCCAGATGAAACCCGTATAGAGCAGCGCCCCGAGAAAGCCAGAGTCCGACGCTTGCTGGAGGTAGTCGTTGTGGGCGAGGCGGGCCATTTCAGCTTCGGGTGGTTTGATCTTGGCGTAGGCCTTCATGAACGTGCCAGGCCCAGAGCCGAAGAGAGGGTTCGATTTTGCCGTTGTCCACGCGGCTTGCCAGTAGTCGAATCGAGCAGCCACACTGGTCGCCCCTTTGTTGAAGTAATCGGAATATTTCCAGAAGAACCCCGCCAGTCCGCCGATGACGAGCATGAGCATTGCGGTGTATTTTATCCAACGCGGGACTCGTGTTTGAAGCCCGAAGACGAATCCGAGTGCGAGGCAAACAAGCCAGCCTGACTTCGATTCAGTCCAAACGAGACAGGCGAGCGAGGTGAGGATAAGTGTGGCGACAATCACGATGCGGCTTGGGACCTGAAGACGGCTCGTGCTATGCCACAGTGAAATGGCACAAAGCGGCGTGAGCAGGATGAGGCCGCAGGCAAGGGCGTTCGGGTAGAAGAGCGTGGAGAAAATTCGGTTCTTAGCGATCTTCTCGAGATAATCGGGAGGCAGGTCCTGCCAATTCGGCTGAGCGTAGATCATTTCTCGTGTCGCCTGCAGGCCTCCGAAGTGCTGTTCAAGCCCGGACCAGAGCACGAGAACAAAGCCAATCAGTACGGGGCCCCGAAATCCTTTGAGATCGGTCTGACGACTGAGCGCGAAATAGCCGAGATAGAAAAGAATCACCACACTACAAAAGTGTGCGAGGGTTGCACGAGTGAGGAGGAGGTTGATGGTGTTAGCCGTGCAAAGAACCTGCCACATGAGCCATGCGGCGGGGAGCAGCAGAAGCCAGCTCGGGGCTTGCGAGTGTCGACGAAGGGAGCGCACTGAGGTGATCGAAAGCGCGGCAAGGAGCGCGTAGCCAATCATATTGGGCCATGAGAAAAAGAGCCACTCGATCACTGAGCCAGGTGCTTCGACATGATCCGAGAGAATCGCCGGTGTACTTAGCTTCAGTATGGCGACAGCGGTGAATAGTCCGGCCGCAATCGCCCAGAGCCAATGGCGTTTCATAGCCCCTTTAAGTGCTTGGGCTGCTTGGTTGGCAGATGCTTGGCTCACAACGCGATTTTAAGCAGTGCGACTTCGATGGCCAGCGCTTCTTGCACATTTGTGTTCAATTGGCGCTGGAGACCGTCGGCGATATTGAGGTTTTTCAATGCGGCAGCGGGCTTTATTCGTGATGCGATCTCTCCGGTTTGGGGTGCAAGATCGGGAAGCTGAAGGAGGGCTTGGTTGGCTTTGAGGGTTTGCAACCAGATGTCGCGTAGGAACCATTGGAGCAATCCAACGAGATCCGCTCGCTGCTTGCGATACTCAGCCTCGATACTGGCGGCAAGCTCTTGCTTATAGCGATCCCGTAATTTTGGTTCGAGGTCGTCATGGATCTCCAAAGGAGAGCTCGCTGAGAGAGTTTCTTCGATGACGGTCTTTCGTTCGGTGAGACACTCCAGCATATCGCTAAGAATGTGATAGCGGGTGCCGGCGCCTCGGCGTTGATGCTGGATTCGCTCACAGAGGCGTGTTAGCCACTCGTAGCCATCGGATTCGGGAGATATTCTCCGTGCCGTGGACAGTGAGATTCGCAGGCATCGCGAGAGAATCGTATCGAGAAGCCGGTGGGGATCAGTGGTAAGAAGCAGGATCACGGATCCAGCCGGGGGCTCTTCAAGCGTCTTGAGAAAGGCGTTCGATGCTTGCAGGTTCATCCGTTCGGCTCCAACGACGATGAAAATCTTGTGGGCTGCTCCATGCGCTTTTAGATGGACGGTTTCAAGCACTGCACGTATCTGAGCGATTGTAATGATCCGGGATTTCGATTCCGGACGTATCCAGGTGACGTCGGCCTGTTGATAAGCGGCGATTTGACGGCAGGTCACACAGGAACCGCAGGAATCGATTCCCGCCTCTGTTTCGCTGGATCGTAGGGGAGTTTCGCAATTGAGTGTTTTTGCGATTTCCAAGGCGAAGGACTCTACCGAAGCAGTCGAGCTTGAGGCGATCAGATAGGCGTGAGCGAGGCGATCTCGGTTGAGACTCTCCTGGAATATTTCGACAGCTGCCTCTTCGTTGGGCAAATCGGCAAATGCCATGTGCGAACGATACCTAAGGCTTCGGTCAAGATTCAAAGAAAAACGCTGCTTAGCCTCGAGATTCATCGGTTTGGCCTTTGAATGGACGGGTGCGTCACGGGTGAGTTCCCAACAATCGGCGCTTTCAAGCTTGCTGCCTTGTCCTGCGAGCGCATACAACTCAGAGCCGTGGAGCCTGTTCAACTAGTTCAATGGATCGCAGTCGGCTTGTTGGTGGTGAAATCGCTGACAGAGTGGTTTCTCGACCGACTCAACGCGGCACATATTCGCCGACACGCAGACCGTGTCCCTAAGGAGTTTGAGGATATTATGACTCCGGAGGTCTATCGTAAGTCCGTCGATTACTCCCTGGCCAAAGCGAAATTGAGTCAACTTGGCAATCCCTACGACTTGGGGGTTTTGCTCCTGTTTCTATTTTCAGGCCTCCTTTCTTGGTCCCAGACTGTTGTGACGGGTGCTTTGGGCAACTCGGTCTGGGTTGGAGCCTTCTATTTGATTCTTATGACCTTGCTGCTGTCATTCACCGGGCTGCCATGGGATTGGTACAGTCAGTTTCGTCTTGAAGAACGATTTGGCTTCAATAAATCAACCCTGGGACTTTGGATTTCGGATCGAATTAAAGGAGTGCTTCTAGCGGTGATTATCGGAGTGCCTCTAGTGGCCTTGTTGCTCAAGTTGGTGGATATTGGTGGTTCCGCCTGGTGGCTCTATGGGTGGGGGACCATTATTCTCTTTCAATTGGTCATGATGGTTATTGCGCCAATGTGGATTCTTCCCTTGTTCAACAAGCTTGAGCCGATGGAAGAGGGGCCTCTTCGAGATCGGCTGCTGAAGCTCGGGGAAGCGACGGGCTTTTCGGCATCGACCATCTTAGTGATGGATGGAAGCAAACGATCGGCCCATTCCAATGCCTTTTTTACCGGATTCGGACGATTTCGAAAGATCGTGCTCTTTGATACCTTGATCGAACAGCTTTCTATTGAGGAACTCGAAGCGGTGTTGGCTCATGAAATCGGGCACTACAAGAAGAAGCATGTGCTTAAACTCCTCGGCTGGTCGTGCCTGAGTCTCTTGGCCAGTTTCTGGGTTCTCTCGTTCTTAATCGACTATTCGCCCTTCTTCGAGGCCTTTGGGCTCACTAATGGCGGAAGTGCTCCCGTGGCCTTTCTCTTGTTCAGTCTTTTGAGCGGCGCGGTAACTTTTTGGACCACCCCACTTTCAAGTGCGTGGTCGCGGAAATTTGAATATGAGGCCGATGCTTTTGCCGCGAACGCGGTTGGCAACGCCGATCCGCTTATCGGTGCGCTTAAAAAGCTCAGTGAAAAGAATCTTAGCAACCTGACGCCGCATCCGCGTTACAGTCAGTTTTACTACTCTCATCCGACTTTAGTAGAACGTTCGGATGCCTTGACAAAGGCTTAGCCGAGGAGGGGGCGCCCATAGGTGCCACCTTTGAGAAAGGGTATCCGGTCGAATGCCATAGTAACCTTGTTAAGGCCTAAAGAAGAGGTTCTGGTGTTGGGAGAATCGGGGCGAGGGCAACCCGGAATCCGGTTAACCATGAGGCACTTTTTGATGGCGCCGATTCAAAGCGACATGCCGAGCGAACGATTTCGACGGGGCATATGAAGGCGCCTCCGCGAACAACTCGGTAGTCAATCTTGAGATTTCGGATTTCTCCGCCGGGATAGGCTTCGTATTTTGTATAGCACCACTCAAACACGTTCCCATGCATATCGTAGAGTCCCCATGGGTTAGGCTTGAGCAAGCCAACCTCATAAGGCTGAGGGCCACTGTTGGCGTCATACCAGGCGTAGCCCGCCATTTCTGCAGGGTCGTCGCCGAAACTGTAGGCGCTCTCGGTGCCAGCTCGGCAGGCATATTCCCATTCGGATTCGGTTGGTAGGCGGTATTCGTAGCCGCTTGGTAGGTTGCCGGATGCTCTCGCTCGCTCGGTTAGTAAACGGCAGTAATGGGAGGCCTCTATCCACGAGACGTTTTCGACAGGGGCCCGTGGATTGCCGCTTGCTCGGCTTGGGTTGACTTTCATCACGGACTCAAATTCGGCTTGCGTGACCTCGTATTTCCCTAGCCAGAAGCCATGCTCGATATCGACCGAATGCTGCGGCCCTTCGTCAGGGTAGCGATTGACTTCTTCCTCGGGTGATCCAAGGAGAAACGATCCAGGCTCAATCCAAGTCATTCGAACTGAGGGCTTGAACAGGCTGGGCCGGACTTCGAAAAATCCAACCTCGCTCGCTGGAGAGAAGAAGGAAGCGATTTCGAATCGGTCATCGCCGGCCATTGTGATGGGATGTAAGGCAATAAAGTTCCATGATTGCCGAGCTTTGTGCAGGTTTGTACTATGAAAGAGCGATACAACCCCTTCACCAAGGGACAAATTGAAGTCCAGAACCATTCGTCCATCGATTAGTCGGATCTCCGCCTTGTCAATCTCCGAGGCAACGAGAGGTGTTGCAAAGAAGAGGCAAAGAGCGACTGCTAATACGATCAATTTTTCTATTCTCGCCATTTAAGGTGCTTGTCTGTGGATGGAGGAGAAATCAAGCGTTCCCTTCTTCCCGACGATTTGCGTTTTGTGAAGGCTTTTTCACATTACAAAAACCCTTCAGCCATCATGGAGACACGGCATTCGCCCAACTTGTTACAATTATGTTTAGCATGTTTGTTGCCGAAAAGCGGTTGTCATTAGCGGGGCGCTTTTCTAGGCTGAAGAATTCACCGTTGTTTCTGAGATCTGCTTATGGAAGTGCCATTGACCGTTAATGAGTTTCTCTACCGATCGGCCGTATTATATCCGGAAAAGCTTGCCATTGTTGATGGGGAACGTTCCATCTCCTATGGAGAGTTTCAAGCGCGGGTGAATCGTCTATCTCACGCCTTGCTTGCTTCGGGGGTGCGAAAGGGCGATCGGGTTTGTATCTTGAGCCCCAATTCTCATTTTTTTCTCGAGAGCTTCTACGGCGTGAGCCAAATCGGGGCCATCCTCGTCCCGCTGAACTATCGCCTCGTGGCAGCTGATCACGAATACATTATTGGTCACGCAGGCGTGGTCGCATTGCTCGTCGATCATGAATACGTTGATATGATTGACGAGATTCGCCCGAGTTTGCCGAAGGTGGAGACTTGGATTGTGGCTCAAGAGGACAAGCAAGCGAAACCTGGATGGACTGCTTGGGAGTCGTGGATTGATGGATGTTCTGATTCCAGTCCTCCAGTTCCGGATTTAAACGAGTCGGATCTGGTCTCAATTAACTACACCTCAGGAACAACCGCGCGTCCGAAAGGGGTCATGCTTACCCATCGCACCGCTTGCCTCAACGCATACAATTTCATGGTTCATCTTCAGGTAAGCCATGAGGACGTGGAGCTATGGACGCTTCCAATGTTTCATTGTAATGGCTGGGGCGGCGTCTATGCCTTGACGGGGCTTGGGGCAACGCACGTGATCTTGCGTGCGGTGAACGGGGAACAGATATTCGAGTTGATCGCCGCCCACAAGGTGACCTTTGCCTGCATGGCGCCCACGGTGCTCAATACGATTCTGGAGTATCCGGATCGAGCGAATCACAAGATCGAAACACGTCCGCGATTCGTTGTGGCTGGAGCGCCTCCGCCGGCAGCCTTTATCAAACGGCTCGAAACAGAACTTGGGTGGGATTTTATTCAAATCTATGGCCTGACAGAGACGGCTCCAGTGCTGACGGTGACGTCTATCGATAGCCTAACGGCCAAGAGCGACTATGAGCGGCGAAGTCGGGCTGGCATTCCGGTGCTCGGTGTGGGATTGAAGGTCTGCGATGATAGCGGGCAGGCGGTCCCGCAGGACGATCAAGCCATCGGCGAGGTCTGTGCACGCGCCAATATCATTTTTGAAGGTTATTGGGAGCAGCCAGAGGCGACCGCAGCCGCTTTTCGTGACGGGTGGTTTCGAACCGGGGATCTTGCGACCTGGGATCGAAGCGGAAGCATCAATATCGTTGATCGCAAGAAGGACGTGATTATTTCTGGGGGGGAGAACATCAGTTCGCCCGAGGTCGAGGCTGTGCTCTATCAACATCCGGCTGTTCTGGAATGTGCGGTCATCGGGGTGCCGGATGAGAAATGGGGGGAAGCTCCGAAGGCGCTGTTAGTGTTGCGCGCTGGTAGCACGGTAAGCGCTGAAGAAATGATTGCTCATTGTCGGGAGAATATGGCGCATTTCAAATGCCCGAAATCGATCGAGTTCCTCGACCATCTGCCACGGACCGCAACCGGTAAACTGCAGAAATATCGGCTCCGAGAGAAATACTGGGGCGACAGAGTGAAGCGAGTCAATTAGACCGAGCTCTGGATAGGGGAATCTGTTCCCCGCAGCATTCGACAGGCCTGAGTCTGTCTTTCGTTTCAGTCAAAATGGCCAGAGAACCTTTTTGCTCGCAACAAACCACTGGAAATCCTTTCAGGAGGGCGCTAGGTTAAGCTAGCTGTTGCAGCAAAGTGAGATGATTGAATGGCGAGTAATAGAACAACGTGACCAAGTAGCGTGGTCTGCCGATGGATCTCGTGCTACGGCTTCTGGCACGGGACGTCCCGGCATTTTGAACTATGTGGCTGCTGGCGTGACGCTCATTGCCACGGGCGTGATTGCTTTCTTTGCTTTTAGTTTTCTGCTGTTGGTCATTGTGCCGGTCCTGCTCCTTGGTGGTGCCGTCATGGCCTGGCGCTGGCGCCGAATGTTAAAGGCTCATCAGGAGCGTTTCAAACAAACGCAGTCTCAGGGGCAATCGCATACTGGCCCGTCGATGAAGGGCAGGCCTTTCACTCGTGAGCGTTCTGATGACGACGTGATTGACGTCTAGTCTCAGGCCTCGTGGCCAAAGGCGGGGTCAGTGCTTGTTCGCGGATGACGAGGTGCGAGTGCCGTAATGACTTCTTCGACTCGCTGGTCGATGATATTCTGACATCGAGCGATTTCCTTTTTTCGTTGAGCAATGTGGTCGTTGGCGATCGCTTGCAGGTCATCCACGTTGTAGACGTACACATTATCGAGAAAGCCCACCGCTGGATCAATATCTCGAGGCACTGCTATGTCGATGAGAAGGAGCGGTCTCGCGGTTCGATGTTTCATGAGCTGCTCTAGCTTAGGGCGGTCGAGGAGATAGTGGGGGGCCGATGTGCTGCTAATGATGATATCGATCTTCGGAAATTCACTGCCCCATTCTTCAAAGTGAATGGCTCGTCCATCGAGTTCCTTAGCGAGATCAATGGCCTTGTCGTGGGAACGATTCGACACGATCACACTGCTGGCGCCTCGAGAGAGAAGGGCGCGTGCCGTTTTTTCACTGGTGTCTCCGGCTCCAAGCACCATCACTTGGTGACTCTTTAGCCCGTCAAAAATTCGTTCTGCAAGATCAACGGCTGCGGACGCGACGGAGGTGGATCCTCGTTGAATGCTAGTCTCAGATCGTATTTGTTTTGCGACTTGAAACGCCTTCTGGAAGGTCCTGTTGAGTTGGCGCCCTGTTTGCTTGTGTCGGAGAGCGACTTGGTAGGCCTGCTTGAGTTGGCCGAGGATCTCGGTTTCACCGAGCATCATGGAATCAAGCCCACTCGCGACGCTAAAGAGATGGGCGATGCCCTGTCGCCCCGTGTGGCCGTAGATTTCATCTCCAAGCTCTCCGGCATAGTCTCGGTTGCGAGCGAAGCCTTGCTTGATCGATTCGACAAGTTGGCTGTTTGCGTCCTGGTGGGCGACGTAGATTTCTACTCGATTACAGGTGGAGAGAATGACGATCTCATCAATGTCGGTTCGGCGACGCAAATCGACCATCGTCTCGGCTAGCGACGATTCGGCGATCGCAAATTGTTCCCTCAGGCTTACTGGGGAGGAATGGTGACTTAATCCTATGACCGCGATCGGCATGGGCTAGAAGGTTCGGTTTGGCTCGCTGCGAGGGCGAAGGGCCACACTCGAGAACGGGGCAAGGAGTTTGATTGGTGAGTGAGAATGAAAGGGGCGCATTACTGGTGGGTGCTCGACATAAGGTTTGTGCCCCAAAAAGTTAAGATAACGAAGGTGAAGACGAGGACGGATCCGAGGGCGAAGCGGCGTCCCTGGAGCCCGAGCTTGAGCCGAGCGCCGACGAGGCCGGCGTACATGATCCAAATGATCCCTGACCAGATGATTTTTGCGTCCCATTGAAAGGGTTGATCAGAGTCTGGATAGATCAGCGGAGCCATCGCAAGTCCGGCGGTAAGCAAGGCGACACCCGCGATCAGGAGTCCCGCAATGATTCGATCCAGTCGTTGAATGGGAGGCAGGAGCGAAAGAATCGCCCGCATCTTGTTAAACTTGAGGTCGTGTTCTTGAGACAAGAACATGGCTCCCGCGATGGCACTCAATCCAAAGGCGCCGTAGGAGAGCAAGATCAAGGTCGCGTGGAGGCTGACCGCGCCATTGACGAAGGCCGGTTTGTCTGATTGTTGGTCCAGACCCGGCATCAAGGCAAAGACGCCGGCGCAAAAGAGCAATGGTGACGCGAACGCACCCAAGAAGCGGAGTCGAGGCCACAATGCGATCACCAGATAAGAAACGGAAATCGTCCACAGAACAAACGCCGTTGCCTCGTAGAGATTAGTGACCGGGCATTGATTGAGTGAGAAGCCCCGAGAGACCAACGCTAAGGTGTGTGGGATCGTGGCCGCGAAAAGTACAAAGAAATTGACTCGGTTATCCTGGCGGAATCCGCGTCGCCAAAGAAAAACCGAGTAAAACATACTCGCGCCATAAAGTAAGACGGCAACGCTGAACCATTGTCTGTCGCTGAGCCAGTCCACTGCGTGAGCTTATGGTCCTAACCCGGCACCATCAAGCTCACATCAGCAAGAGCGTGAATAAAAGAGTCTCTTTGCGGTTATAGCTTGTTTGATGGGGCGAGACTACTCGAGGAGCATGGAAACTGCGAGAGAGCGGGATTGCCGAGTTGTGAGAGGAAGTTGGACTTCAGAAAGTGGTGGTGGGAACAGGATTCGAACCTGTGAAGGCAATGCCAGCAGATTTACAGTCTGCCCCCGTTGGCCGCTTGGGTATCCCACCATCGCTTACTGCGAGGGGCGCAATTTCGCCATACAATGTCTGGCTTGTCAACTCATGGAATCGATTAATTCGATTATCTTGCCGCACTGAGCTTTGATCGAAGGATTGAGACAATGCCAAGGAAGGCAGTAAGCGCCAAAATCGTTCCAATTGGCAGGGATGCGGCTCGAGAGTGGGCTTTGATCTTGAGCTGCATGTTGGAGGTCTCGTCAACCTGGACGCTCTTGACGAATTTGAGCAGGGTACCTTTCTTTGGCAGCGTGATATCGAAACTTCTGGCGACGCTGGCCGCATCTTCGTGTTGTTCTATCAAGCGGTCAGCAAGATTGAGTAGGGTGTTTTCCTGGGCTGGATCGGCGCTTGCGAGGATTTGTTGGGCAGATTGTTGAGCTTCAAGGGAGAGCTGTTGTTGTCCCTCGCTCGCTTGCGAGCGTTGTTTTTGTTGAGCGCTAATGCCAGCCATGGCTTGTTGGGTCTTGACGGTTCTCAGTTGTACGCGGGCGTCTTCATTGAACGCCGCGTCGTGCTGGGTGAGACCATAGGCATTTTTAAAGGCGTTTCGGGCGAGGAAATCGTTTCCATCGTTGAGGTATTGGTTTCCTTGCTGCAACCAGTCCTCAGCGATCTTGGTGCGCCCGGCCTGTCGAGTGACTTCGTTCTCTATGAATTCGTTGAGATTCTTCTCATCGAACTCAAGGATAGATTGGGAAACGAGTTCAAGATCTCCAGACCACTCCTTGAATTCCCATTGGGGATCAAGAATCACGTTCCAGGAAACGGCGTTGGCAGGAAGGTCGATGTTGAGTCCTTTGAGTGTGGTTTCGAGCGTGGTCTCGAGCGATGCGGGATTTGATCCTTGTAGGAAGAGTTCGACGAGGGCTTCGCTCTCTTCGGAAAGACTTTGGGTGAGGGGGACAATGAGTTGCTCGTCACGGGTCCACGTTGAGACGGCTTGGCCATTGAAATGAGCAAACCAGAATTCGTTGCCGGGCGGCAGGGTGATCGCCAGGCTACGTTTGCTTCCAGGGACGATAGCGATGGCCGCCTTCGTCAGGCTGTTTCCTTGCGGTGAGATGATCGTCGTGAGATCGAAGGCTCGTATGTGAGCAGGCAGTACGGAGGCCACTTCGTGCCGGGTGACCGACACCGGGAAAGTGAAGTTGGGCTCGACGATTCTAAAGCTATGAGTCACGGCGACCTCTTCGGGCATGCTCTGACGGAGTGAGCGGGGCACGTTGTTCCATGCGGTAGCATAGAGTGTGGCCGGCACCTGGGAGGGAACGGTTTGTAGGCGTCCTTGGCTACGCAGGATGAGATACCCCCGTTGCGAACTGGTGTTCAGAATTTGAACCCCGCGGATGGAAAGCGGCGTCGATTCCTCTCGGATACGAATTTGATCTGTCTCTTATACACATCTCCGAGCCCACGAGACCTCTCTACATCTCG
>CAJXVR010000288.1 GCA_913061285.1 uncultured Verrucomicrobiota bacterium
GGCGGCGTTCGGCCGGGCTCCAGTAAAAGTATTCATCCCAAGGGGCGCCTTCTGGGTCGGCCATTTCAATGCGAGGCATCCCTAAAGCCGAGCCTCCGTCCGTACTCGCCGCCGAGGGAACCGGGAGGGCCTCACCGATGGCCCAGAGGTTGTACTCCAGGTCGCCGTCCGAGTTAATGCGAGTCCAAAAAATCTCCTCGACTAGGGAGCCAAGCTCGACCTTGCCAAATTCCACCCGGCTGTTGAACGTGCCCGAAGCCACTGCGATACCGTCGGGTCCGGCTGTGACTGGTCCGGCCGTTTCCGCCCCCTCCGCGCCCAAGCTGATCCCGCCCAACCATGATCCATCCTCCGCATGCAGCCGTAGAATAGCGGCGTCCGACTCCGATCCCGCCAATCTTAGAATGGTCCCGCCAAGAAAGAGATTCTGTGACTGGTCCGCCGAAACGAAAACGGTCGAGGTCTCCAAATCCAGAGCGATGCCTTTTGGGGAGGCGTTAGCGACCCGCTGAAACCAGTCGAGCGACCCGTCAGCCGCAATCCGGGCGACAATCAGACTGTCATCATTCTGCGACCCCGAATTTTCAGAGCCACCACCGATGGAAATGGTGCCCCGCGCCGTACCGGTCAACACAACGCCACCGTCGCGGTCAACGGCAATCCCGGCGAAGTGGTCATCAGAGGAACCGCCCGCAGAACTCGGAGCAGTCCAGTCACCGTCCGGAGCGATACTGGCCCAGAAGAGATCCGTGCCGCCCTCGGAATTCAATGAATCGAGGAGCGTCTCGTTGAATTCCCCCCCTACCTGCACGCCCAATCTTCTGGGGGCGATGCCCATCGCCTGGCCTTGACCACCCGCCCCTTGAATCCAGAGAAACTCACCGGTCGAAGAAAGCAACGCGACAAAAGGTTCCTGAGCGTGCGCCGTGTTCCAAGCATGATCTCCCGCGTCTCCGGATCCGGAGAACCAACCGGCGATAAATCCATTACCAGCCTCGTCGAAACCAGCAGCGAGTGCCTCGTTAGCTCCGCCGGACAAAGTTTGAGCCCACGTCCAGTTCCCTTCGCCGTCCAAACGAGCGATGAATCCCTGTGTCGCGCCGTCCGACGTCAATTCATGGTCACCGAAGCGAGCCACAGTTTTAAAGACACCGACAAGCCAAGCGCCACCATCTGGGTCTAAGGCCAGGCCGCGTGGGGCGACGGAACCCGTCGCACCAGCCGTCCAAAGCCAGCGTCCAGCCGGGTCCACCAGCGCCGCAAACAGCTGCCCTTCATCGGGATTCCCGTCGAGGACTTCGTCCCCTAGCGCCACGTTGCCGTCATGACGACCCGCGATCCAAACGTTACCGTTGCCAGCGATCGCATGGACCGGATCGCTACTGCCCGCCCCGGCCGTCTTCGTGCCTAGGGGCCAGCCACAGTCCAGAGGCAGCGTCGTGAAGGACCCTTCCGCAACTTGGATATTCTCGTCCTGGGGAAACGCCTCGTTGACGGCCAAACCGCGATAATTGTATTCGGTATCGGGAGTAAGCCCGGTCAAGACCGTCTCGATTGAAAGCACCGCCTGACCAGCCTCTAGCACGGTGACAGGCGTGGTCTGAACCACTCCCGCTTCGTCCGGATTCTCCCCAGCCGGCCACCAATCGAACCAGACCTGGGTCGGCGCACCTCCAGGGTGCACCAGAGCCCGCAGCGTCGCCGTCACCGCCAGCACCGGTCTCGGCGCCTCCAATGTCAGACTAGGAGGGCGCTCAACGGATCCAAGAAAATCCCCAGCAAGCAACGCCGTCATCCGGTCTGGTCGATCGTCGGAGTCGACCTGCGTATTGTATCGACGGGCCTCCTCAGACCGAGGAAACATGCCGGGTGGGTTGTAACGGAAGAGCCGCACGTTGAAGACTTTCTCGCGACTAATGCCACCCTGCGTGGAACGGGAATAGTCATAGAGGATGGCTATGTCAAATAGGCCCGCCTCCCCTTCCAAGGCTTGTTCGGCGCCGAATCGGCCCATAACAAAAGAACGGCGGGAACGGTCCTGGTTCTCCCATCCCGGGGAAACCATCGAGCCAGTCGAGCCAATCGAGAGGTCAGGATTGATCTCAATCGATTGCACGTTTCGCCCCGCGTAAATGAGTTCTGGCTCTGAATCATCGTCCGTGTCTGCGATGTGAAGTGAAAGCGGCCAACCATTATTTCCATTCGTCTGATGCAAGCTCTGGGGCCTCGAAAGGTCCTCGGTGAACCCTGCGGTGGTGTCTGTTCCGTCCGCCACGCGAAGATGCCACGTGCTCGCCGAACTGTTATTGCCAATGTGATAGGCTACGACCAGTTCCTCATCGTCATCGCCATTAAAATCATGGGCAATCGCCGCCACGCGCGAAATCCACACCGTGCTTCGGTCGTCTTTAAGATGCATACCGGCGGCCTCGTCAGTCGTGCCGACCGGAGTCAGTCCTTCAATGTCGCCGAAGTAACGCCGGGCGTAGAGCCGCCAGTTGTCACTGCCGCCGTCGATGCTGACTTCCTCAACCGCTACAAGCACTGCCTCGTCTCTGCCATTGCCGTTGAAATCGCCGGCCGCCAGATCGAAGTTCGAACCGGTTCGCATGAAATACAAGGGCTCGGAAACTTGTTCGGGCCCAAAGACCGGATTGTCCAAGGTGCCATTGAAATCAACCGGGAACAGGTGGACCATCAGGTCTTCCCCTGTGTAGGCGATCACTAGTTCGTCCGCCTGATCCTCATCAAGCTGTAAGGCGACGATCCGGATCAGCGTCGGCCGTTCCCCGTCTTCCGGATTGGCCACAGTGCCGGGAATCGGGACCGAATACACGTCGGACAAGGGGTCTTCATTGCCTTGAACGTTGGCAACACTCAATCGGAGGGAAAGGCTGTCATCAACCCAGCAGAATACCGGATCGGGGCGGCCGTCGTTGTTCAAGTTCGCCGTGATCGCGTCCTGAGCCTCCTGGCCGTCTAGGCCATGGGGCCCTTGGAGTTCGACTGGGGGCTCGACCGGATCGAGCACTTCTGTCTCGGTCGTCTCGTAGAATTTGGCCCATGCGCTGCTACTTCGATCCTCGTTCCAAAGGAGGAGGATTTCATCGCGCATCTCAGGAACCTGAGCGGTCACGCTCGAAGTGAAAAGCATCGCGCAGGCCAGTCCGAACCAAATAGCCGGTTTCAAAGATAGGAAGGAATTCATGGAAATCATGTTGTGATAGACTCGAGGCTAAGCGGGTTCAGCGAGCAACAGAGCGAGGTTCTGGATTCAGTTCACCAATATCGGAGACACGGATCAGCCGAAACCGGCCCGCAACGCGGATAGGACGATGATGGATTCCTTCGATGCTCTCGTGGTAGACACCACCCAAGACTCCATAGCCGTAGTCTGGCGGCGAACCAGATGCCGCCGCGTCATCGTCGAATTCGAACTCAATGCGACGAGTGATCGGAAAGGCCTCCTCCTTGAACGCCTCAAAGCGGACGTCCAGATTATCGTGGTCAGGATGGAAACGATGACGGTAAGGATGGGTCGGGTGATTGGAACCTAAGGTCAGCGTTCCATTCAGCCGCAACCCTGTTCCGATATCGCCCTCCAGATCCAGCGCGTTACGGGAGCCGCCGTCGAAGTCGTATCCGATCGAACTGAGCCGCCGTCCGACCGGAACACCGTCACGCAGAGTCACCCCGGTGAAGGCCTCCGCATTCTCATAATCGCTGAGGAGAACATGACGACCAGGCTCGTCCTCGGCGCGGAAACCGTCATCCCCTTCACGGTAAGTCCCGTCCTCCCACAACTGGATAACTTCCTTGAGGAGACGGCCCTGACCGCTGGCATCCATGTGGAGCAAGACCCGCAACGGGAATGCAGATTGGGCGTCGGTGGTCCGTCCGGGCTCTTCCGAATGAACCTCGGCCACGGCATTCACATTAGCCACTCCGACCCAAAGTCCAGCGTGTGGGTGTGAGTCGCCATGGTTCGACGCGCGACGCAACGCCCCTACGGCAGTGCGTTGCGCTGAGACCGGGAGCCACAACCGAGTCCCCCGTCCGTCTAGGACCTGAAGAACCGCTCCGTAATCAGCCTCGCTGAAGGTCTGCCGGCGCGGTGCCAGCCGTAGCAGACCTTGGGCACCGACATCCAAAGCCCGCACCCAAGGTTCCGAGAGAACCGGCCATCCCGTCGTGCCGGCATCTCCGTCTAAGTTCCACCGAGCCAGTCCGGTGGGATCTCCAGAAACCACCGAGACAAGCAAGGTCGCCGATTCAAGCCCGTTGTTTCGAAATCGGACGATCGATTCACGTAAGGTCAGACCGAAGTCCAACCCTTCTGAATCCTCTAATGTCATCTCCAAAGGAGCGACGAAGCCCGAGCTTGCGTTCGCATAAGCCCAGTACGCCTCCCCGGGACCGATCGGGTCGCTGGGATCCACCGGAATCCACGCACCGGCCGCGTTCATCCGGTAGATCGGTTCGAGATCGCCATTGGCCGGATCATGATGCGCTGCGCGCCCGCGGAAGAAATCCTCGAACGAAGGTGGCTGTGATGGATCGATCGGAAACCCTCGTAGGTTATAGGCGGCCGCCGTCCAGTCGGGATAACGAGGCGACGGCGTGCCACGGACCGTCCATCTCACCGGTACGTTTCCCCGGATCTGGATTAGGTAGGGCCGAGGACCTCGGATTGTGAACAAGGAAGCGACACGGGCGCCGGGATTGTCCGCCGGGAAATGGACCAGCCATTCGGGATCATTCCACGCCGCCTCGTCCTGGTCTTGAATGAAATCTACGGAAGAGAGCGGTTCCTCACGGGTCCACACCGATTCGTATGGAATCCCCGCCAGAGCCACCGCCGGATCCGTGTCAACCGGAACGACTTCCAGGAAGATCGCGTTCCAGCCTGGTTGAAGCTCGAACGATTGCTCGATAGGCGAAGCTGATAATGTTGCCAGACTGAGCATAGCGCCTGCCGGAACCAGCCCGAAGAAGGACCGAATCAACGTGAAAAGCCAACGTTTCGGGGAGGAGAGGAAAATCTGATAGCGCATGGTTTACTAAGACAATTGAAGAGTATGAGCACAGCGGTCGGCTGGTGCTTCCGTCATCCAATATAAAGATTTAAAGTGAGATTCACCCAAGCCAGGCGTCCAATCGCCAAGGCCCCAGAGGAGGCGAAGAAAGATCTCTCGGAATGCCAAGCAGCATTCGGTTGGCCCAGCCTGTATCACCGGCGTTCTCAATTCCGACTGTCGGTCCTGAAATTTCATATCACATCGCTAGGTAGCATTTCGAGCAGACTGAAGCTGGAGACGCTGCCACCTTGATCGACGCCCCAAAGCACCCTTGAATAACAATCGAACGATCAATACCCCCACTACCCACATACTCGCCAACTAGACTCGTCGCCCCACCGAACATGGAAGGCGCCCCTTGTAGCTTGTTATCCGATCGAGTTAAAATGTGCCCCAAGCGAACTTTACCGCCTCCCTTAGTCGAAGAATCGATCGAGCTAGAGGCAACAAAATTCTCCTGATCGAACTGAGCCAAATTCGACAGAGCCCTTACTTGCTGAAGCGGGTTCGGCCGAACACGCCCCTTAAACCGATCGACCGACACAAACTCGGGATCAAAAATACTCTTCGCTCCCTTCAGCCTCTGTTCGCTGGCTTCGGTCTGGAGAACTCCCATCTGAAGCTGCTCGTTGTAATCGAGAACCGTCTGACGACAGTCATCAAAGAAAGACAATTCAACCGCTGCCGATTCATCAGCTTGCACAGGATGTTTACAAAACAGGGCCATGGACAGGATTGGCAGTCCCTTCCAAAAATTTGAGCGAACAATCCAAGAGAAGGCTGTTCGATAGTGATTTCGCATATTTTGCACCCACCTAGTCGCCGTAAACCGACGATTTCCCACAACTCTCACCCGGGGCCAATCGGCCATAATGCAACGCTACCCACGCCACACCCTAAAACAGCAAGATCCCGTCGTTCTTGCCAGAATCGGAGCTTCAAGCCTCCCAGATCCCATACAAAAGCGACTCGACACTTCCAGAAATCAAGGTGCGGTTCAAGGAGAATTGGGGGTAGTTAAGCAATCGGCCAGATTTAGAAGTTCTACTCTAATTTGTCGCCCTTCCCCACCTCTACACATAAGTACAAATAATTAACCAAAAGCTACTTCCAACCAATATCCGTCAAACTCGATCTATCAAGTCAAACCAAAATCTGCCTCATACAAGTATCCGAGCACACAACCCAAGGATTCCAATGGTTTTTCCTTCCATCAATACAGCCGCAACTAGCATTCCACCGGGAGCTAAGACCTCAAGACCATCTCACCTGAAGGGTATTCACAAACGCCAATCAGAAAAACACTTCCGTGGTGAAAAACTCGACCTCTCGCAACCAGTAGTTTGAGAATCACAACTCACTCGAGATTACCGCGCAACCGAATCTGGGTCGCACCCAAGGACTCGATGAGAAACATCAGCTACAGAGCCTCGTGTCGCGAACGTGGTTCGAAAGAGTGGATCTGATCCGGCTTAATGTGAAACACGACACCCCGATCTAGACTCACTGTTTCGAAATCGATCCAATGGTTATCCTTCCCTTCAATGACTTCTTGGATAAGATTGAAATCGAGGCGGGTCGAACTGTAGACATCCGATTCACCCGCATTCAGGGCCGAGACGCACATCAGTCCGATTGAACTCGTTTAACCCACGGAGTGCTGAAAACACAGGTCCTGCACGGTGTTCAATAACAATTAGAAAACTTTCTGTCCGCTACGATCACTGAGCACCGTTCTAAAGAAATTCTCGGTCATGTTTCTCGTACCGAAAAAGGCATTTCTCGTGGACGACAGAACATCTAAATAGACCTGCCCTTTCGCGGGGCACGCTTGGCGCCCAGTGTAGCGGTCTACGACTATTCATCGCATCAATAGTCTGGCGGCAGGCTTCTGGATCGTCGCATCCGTTTTGTCGAAAGAATCATTGAAAGCGCAAATCGCGAGTAACTTAATCGGCTGTTCTCCTGGAACACACTAAAGCGAACCCAGGATCCTAGCCTGTGAAAATTACGCCAGGGAATCACGCTGGAACGAACTCATCGAAAGCCCAAGGGCGCTTAACGAAAAACTCACGATTGACAGGAAGTGAACAGCACTAATCACCGGGGAAAAATTGCACATTCACACCTAAACCCGCCACCTGGCATCAATATAGGAACCGTTTCAATTTGTTGCTTTTCTCACACCCATCATGCAGCAAGAACGCTCGGATCGAAGGACAATTATACAGGATCTTTTCCTTGGTACTGGCAGGAAAAAACATACACTGGTTGCCAGTGCTACAAGGTGTTTTCAGAACCATTATTCCGACCTTTAATTTCTCGAATTCAGGGATGCGAAGGTCCGTGAACAAACAACTTGTCGTGAGACCACATTTCAATCGATGATTGTCGAAAACGTACTTGATTTAAAACAAAGCCAGACCTTCTTTCTCCTGAGGGATTTCCTAGGGAATGGCGACGTTTATCTCAAATTGGAGGGCGCCAATCTAGCTGGATCGATCAAGATGAAATCCGCGTTAAAGATGATTTCATGCCTAGAGGAACGCGGACAAATACAACCGGGGGTATCGCGAATCATTGAATCGACCTCAGGCAATCTTGGGATTGCACTTAGTATTATTTGTAAAGAAAAGGGATACGACTTTACATGCGTCGTTGATCCGAATGTCTCCCCGATGAGCCTTTCCCTCATCGGCCTTTACGGCGGCAAGATCGAGATGGTGGAGGAGCGGGGGGTGACCTAAGCTGTCTCAATAGCGCGACCGGAGCCATCGTTTGGCAACGGAATCTGAAGGACGATTTTGACGGTAAGATGATGTCCGGTTGGGGCTATTCGGAATCCGTTCTCGTCGATGGCGATCGAGTGATCTGTTCCCCCGGCGGCAAGAGCGGAACGGTGGTCTGCCTCAATCGCAACTCCGGTGAGCTCATGTGGCGAACGAGCCAACTCAAAGATCGAGCTGCCTACACATCCATCACCAAAGAAACCATTCTCGGTGAAACACAATACTTAACCCTCACGGGCGAAACCGTCGCCGGCATTTCTCCTACGAACGGAAACGTCATTTGGCAAGCGGATCGCCCCGGAAAAACAGCCGTCGTGCCAACCCCAATCTATCACGACGGGAAAGTGTTTGTGACCTCAGGTTACAATGTGGGATGCAACCTCTTTGAGATCACCAAGAAGGGCAAGCGCTTCGTGGCCAAAGAGAAATACGCTAATCGAAACATCAAGAACCACCATGGTGGCGCAATCCGTGTAGGCGACTATATCTACGCTTCAAGCGGACCGATTATCGTTTGCCTCGAGCTCGAGACCGGAGAGGTCGCTTGGGAAAAGCGAAGTGTCGGCAAAGGCTCTCTGAGTTACGCTGATGGGCATCTTTATCTCCGAAGCGAAAAAGGGCCGATCGCGCTCATTGAAGCGAATCCAAAGGCCTACACTGAAAAAGGCCAATTCAAACAGCCAGATCGCAGCCGTCGACAGAGCTGGGCACACCCGGTTATCGCCAATGGCCGCCTCCTGCTTCGCGATCAAGACAAACTCTTTTCTTACGACCTCAAACCGCAGCGATAAACCAAGGGAAACGATCCATGAAAAGCCCCCTTACACGACGCCGTTTCCTAGGAAACTCACTCCTGACTCTGGCAGGCGCCGGACTTTCCTCTCAGCTCCTTGGCGTAACTGAGCAAAGCGGCCCAGCGATCAAGCATGGTCAGATTCGACAGTCTATCATGGGTTGGTGTTTCAATCCCATGCCGACCTTGGAACTCGCGAAGCACTGCAAAGCGATTGGGCTCGAGGCCATGGAAGGGATCAACACGAAATTCTACCCCCAGATCCAGGAACTAGGATTGAAGATCTCCCTCGTCCCCAGCCATGGCTTCGCCCAAGGACCAGTCAACACAGACAATCACGAACACTGCCGACAAAAGCTCATCGACGGGATCGACCTCGCAGCGAAAATCGGCACGAAGAATGTCATCACCTTCACCGGGATGAGTGAGGCCGGCATCTCCGTTGAACAAGGATCAAAGAATTGCGTTGCCTTATGGAAAAGCGTCATGAAGCACGCTGAGGCCAAGAAAATCACCCTTGTTCTCGAACACCTCAATTCAAGAGACGACACCCACCCTATGAAGGGCCACCCTGGCTACTTCGGCGACGACGTTGATTTCTGTGTCGACCTCATCAAGAGAGTGGACTCCCCGAACATGAAATTACTCTTCGACATCTATCATGTTCAGGTGATGAATGGCGATATCATCCGACGAATCAACCAGTATCAAGATCTCATTGGGCACTATCACACCGCCGGCAACCCGGGCCGAGGCGAACTCGATCAAGATCAAGAAATCAACTACCCTGGCGTCCTCCGCGCCATCTTGCGGACGGGATACAGGGGCTATGTGGCCCAAGAATTCATCCCAGAGTGGGAAGACAAGATCGCGGCCCTCCGCCAAGCGGCGGCCCTCTGTGACGTGACCATCTAGAATTGGACCCGAGCCGCTCGATGATCAGCCTTACTGACGGGGCCGACGCGACTCCAACCAATCTTGCTGGATAAGCGACGCTCGACTGACCCAGTCGGGCGTCGGGAACCATCTCAGCGAACTATATCGCGGATAGGTCTCCCAGATCTCCCCTCCGTTCGGACCGACAATCCGAGCATCGCCCGTCGCCCGCAAATGGGCCTGCAAGCGATTGGCCAACCGTGCTTCAAGTGCTCGGTGGGACACCTTCCCGGCTAAATTCTTAAGACACCCTGGATCGACTCGAATGTCATACAATTCAAACTCCGGACGCCGTGCCACAGCTAACTCCAGGAAGGGCCTAATCGAGTCATCCTCGCGATGTTCAATCATAAAACTAAGCGACGGACAGGCATCAATATCATGATAAGCGCCATTAACCGGTCCAAGCGCTCCCTGAATCACCTCCCCAGTTGAATCGTAGTTCACCGTTTCAAATTTCTGAGGAGTCCCGGCTGGCCAGCGTTCGGGACGAAGATTCCAAATATAGAGATAGTCGTGCGTTCGGATGGATCGTTGTGGATAACTCAAACTATTGAATCGAGATGACGAATGCCGTTCTCGGGCCGAAAACACGGCATCGCGAGTCGGATCTAGCACCCCTGAGCCTTGGCCAAGCAAGACGTTCATCAAACTCCGTCCTGAAAGAGGGTAATCGAACGGAGGCTCTACTCGAGTCGCCTCATAGAGGGTCGCGGTCACATCGATGAGATTCACCAAATCATCCACATGGCGGCCACCTGAAAAGCCCTTTGGCCACGCGACGGCCAGGGGCATGTGGATTCCATATTCGTACACATTCGCCTTAGCCCGAGGGAAGGCCATCCCATTGTCACTCGTGACAATCACAAGTGTATTCTCCAATTCACCCCGCTCCTCCAAATTATCCAGCATCCTCCCTAGATGCTCATCGAACCACTCGATCTCCAAGAGATAGTCGAGAATGTCAGAGCGAATCTCAGGTCGGTCCGGCAAGAAGGGTGGCACGGCAACATCTCGCAACGATTTCCCAGATTTGAGTCCGCTCCCTTTTTCGAATTTACGATGAGGCTCCTTGCTTCCAAACCAAAAACAGAATGGCTCGTTGGCGCTTCGGGTGTTTAGGAACTCGTCAAAATTGGCCGCATAGTCAAACGTCGCCATCCCGGTCGCTGGCGGCTCGCAGGTTTTCGACGAGAATTTTGGTCCCGCAGGATTTCTTGTTCGCCCACTGGCCTCCCAATTGCCAGGTCCCCAGCCCTTTCCGGTATAACCCACCACGTAGCCACTTCGCTCGAGGCGATCAGGAAACACCTCATACTTGGTAGGAAAGGAACTGGCATGAGTTCCCGCTGTCTCTTATACACATCTCCGAGCCCACGGGACCTCTCTACATCTCGTATGCCG
>CAJXVR010000289.1 GCA_913061285.1 uncultured Verrucomicrobiota bacterium
TACGAGATGTAGAGAGGTCTCGTGGGCTCGGAGATGTGTATAAGAGACAGCGTTTCGTGATCGTCAAAATTCCGTTGCCATGGCACACTGCTGCTTGTGACGGATTCTCAACAGCAACGTTACGACGACGCGATGTTTCTTTTTAGTCAGGAGGCGTATGGCGAGGCGATCGTTCAGCTTGAAGCGCTCCTGAAAGAAGATGAGGCTCTCTTTGATGCTCGGCTTTCATTAGGGATGGCCTATTGCCGTCTGGGCAACTTTGAACGTGCGATCAGGGAGGGGCATAAAGCAGAAGTGCTTCAGCCGAGTGAACAGCTCGTGCATACGAATTTATCCCTATTCTACATGCGCTCCGGTGACAAGGTTAAGGCAGAGCATCATGGCTTGCAGGCGAGAATCGCGTCATGGAAGGGCAACATGGAGCCTCCGGCACCCGGCGCTGGTGGATCTGAATCCGAATTGTCGTTGGCGAAGCCGGCTCCGAAGCCGATGAAGGCGCCAGAAAAATTCCCTGACATGCCGTGGAAAAAGAAGCCTTGATTTGATGCTCGGAAAACAATGGGAATCTAGGGTGCATTGTTCGCTTGCTTGATGGAATTGCTTAAGAATTCACGTGCTATTTGTGATTCTGCTATGTCAGCGTTTGACAATCGATTGTTCACCGATAGAATCCGCCCATCTCCCCTCTGGAAATGATGGGGTCAATCCTTAGCCTATAGGAGAACTGTGGCCGCTAAAGACGATTATTTAATCGATTCACTAATAGATATGGGTCTGCTCACAACGGAGCAGGTCGAAGAGGTGCGCCCAGAAGCTGAGGGCGCGGGTGAGGGGGTCTTAGATACTCTCATATCGCGAGGGGATGTGATGGCTGAGAGCATCACGACCGCCAAAGCGGCGCAAGCTGGGGCCGAGGTTATCGAGTTGGGAGCGATGCGTCTTGAAGACAGTGTGATTGCTGCAGTGCCCCGCAATATCGTGAAACGCTTTAATGCAGTTCCGGTTTATGCGACGGATGACACAATCACAATGGCTGTGAGCGAGCCCTCCGATCTTGAGCTGATTGACGGCTTGCAAGTTGCCCTAGGGAAACAGGTCGAGGTTCGGGTCGCTAGCGAGAGTGAGATTGAAGATGCTATTTCGCGCTACTACGGACAGCAACGCGGCGATGATTCTGTTAGTAAGATGATTCAAGACATCACCGAGGGTGAAGTCGAAATCGGTACCATGGGGGCACTGGCTGAAGACCAAGGCGGTGAAGTGGAGGCAGATGCTCCAATTATCAAATTGGTGAGTCAGGTAATCATTGATGCCTACAAATCGCGTGCTTCTGATATTCACCTTGAACCTATGGCGGATCGCTTCCGCGTACGCTATCGTATTGATGGCGTGCTTCACGAAGTGGACGCTCCGCCGAAGCGATTGCAGGGTTCGGTGATTTCTCGTCTGAAGATCCAGGCGAATATGTCGATTTCAGAACGTCGGATACCGCAGGATGGCCGTATTAACACGGCCGTGGGAGAGGGTAAGTCTATCGATCTTCGTGTCTCCTGCGTTCCAACGACCCATGGTGAGAGTATCGTCATGCGTATTCTCGATAAAACGGGCCTGCGTTTGGGGTTAGCCGAGTTGGGTTTTTTCTCGGATGACCAAGCAACGTTTGAGCGGCTGATTAATCTGCCTGACGGTATTCTCTTGGTGACCGGTCCAACCGGGTCAGGGAAGACGACGACGCTTTATTCGTGTCTCCACTTTATCAATCGCCCTGATCGAAAGATTATTACAGTTGAGGATCCGGTTGAGTATCAGCTTGATGGTATTAACCAGGTTCAGGTTCATGAAGCAGTTGGCTTATCATTTGCTAGAGCGCTGCGTGCGATGCTTCGACAGTCTCCTAATATTGTGATGCTGGGGGAAATTCGTGACATGGAAACAGCGACAATCGCTATTAATGCCTCGCTAACGGGTCACTTGGTATTTTCAACCCTTCATACGAATGATGCGCCGAGCGCTGTGACTCGATTGGTTGATATCGGGATTAAACCTTTCTTGGTGGCTTCGTCCACTCGAGCCATGATGGCTCAACGTTTGGTTCGAAAGCTTTGCAAGAATTGCTCGGCCCCTTACGAGCCCGCTCCTGGAGAATTAGAGAGTATCGGCGTGGATCCTGCTACAGTAACGAACCCTAACTATACTAAAGGTAAGGGATGTGCCCAGTGTAACAACACGGGGCATCGTGGCCGATTCGGAATTTTCGAAGTGTTCGTATTGGATGATGATGCGAGGAAGCTGGTGTTTGATCAGGTGCCTTCATCTGTTCTGCGTGCAAAGGCCCGTGAGTTGGGGATGACAACGTTGCGTGAAGATGGTGCGAGAAAAGTGATCGCTGGCCTCACGACAACAGCGGAAGTTTTACGAGTTTCGGTTGCGGATGACGAATAGTCTAGCTTGATCCGTAGAGAATTAGATTGGGTTTTTGTTAGTTCATTATGTCGTATCAGATGTCAGATTTGTTGCAGCTGATGGTCTCAGAGGGATCGTCAGATCTGCATATACGTGTCGGGATTCCACCGGCAATCCGTGTTCATGGAACCTTGCACAAGGTTGAGGGCCCGGCGCTGTCTCAGGAAGATTCGGAAGAATTGATGCGCAGTATTACTTCTGAGGATCACATTCAAAGTGTTCGGGAGAAGGGGGGCGCTGATTTTGCGTTTGCCTTGGGGGATGTTGCTCGTTTTCGAGTCAGTGTTTTCAAGGAACGGGGTGATTTCGCGATGGTGCTGCGGCAAATCCCAAGCACGCTTCTCACGATGGAGCAAATTGGTATTCCGCCGTCGGTCAAAGAGTTGCTCTATAAGCCTCGTGGGTTGGTGCTTGTGACGGGGCCGACAGGGTCAGGGAAAAGTACGACTCTGGCTTCAATGTTGAACATCATGAACGAGGAGCGGGAAGATGCGCATCTAATCACGGTCGAGGATCCGATTGAGTATTATCATACTCATAAGAAATCGGTGATCACTCAGCGTGAGGTTCATGTTGATGTTCCGAGCTTTTCGGAAGCCTTGCGTCGAGCTCTGCGTCAAGATCCTGATGTGATCCTGGTGGGAGAGATGCGTGACTTGGAAACAATTGAAGCCGCGATTACAGCGGCGGAAACGGGTCACTTGGTTTTCGGGACCTTGCATACGACTGGGGCGGCAAAGACGATTGATCGATTGGTGAATGCCTTCCCAACGAACCAGCAGGAGATGATTCGAATTCAGCTCTCAACGGTGTTGCAGTCGGTGATTTCCCAGCTCCTCATTCCTCGGGCTGACAAGCCGGGTCGTGTCGCTGTTTTTGAAATCATGGTCAATACGCCGTCGATTGCCGCTCTTATTCGTGACAATAAGACCTTCCGTATCAATTCTGATATTCAGACCGGTGCTAAGTACGGCATGGTGACGTTGGATGGTTACCTCCTGGACAAATATGCTCAAGGGATGATCTCGGAAGAAGAAGTGATTACTAAAGCCCAGGATCCTGCGACGATCTTGAGTAAATTACAGGAAATGCAGGAAGCACTCGCTGCAGAAGAGGCGGAGTCCTAATTTTTTGACGATACACGCATATGTCTGACATCGCCTCAAATCCATTGCTCGGCTTGCTCCAGGGCCAGGCCCTCTTAGATGACCTCCAACTTGAGGAGGTTAACGATGAGGTTACCAAGAGTGGGAAGTCCGCTTTCAAAGTGATCCAGGATTTTGGGCACCTTGATAAGGACAGTCTCCTTCACGCGATCGCCAATCACATGGGAGCGATGGTCGTTGATGTCAACGACCGTACCGTGACTCCTGAATTGAAGGAAATCGTTAATGACGAGACGGCGAAGTCCTACCAGTGTGTTCCGGTGGGGATGGAGGATGGCGTCTTGCAGGTCGCTCTGGTTGATCCCCTTGATCCGTCTCGCATCGATGAGATGGGCTATGTTATCCCTTATCCAATTCAGCTTGTAGTGGCTGATCCAGATGCCGTGTCCAGTGCTTTGGCGGCTTCCTACGGTGGCGGCGGCGACGCTGGCGGTGGGATGGATATCGAGAGTGGAATTGCCGATATTCTTCAAGAATTAGGCGTGGAAGCGGATAGCAAGACTGGCGGTGGAACCGTTGCGATTTCCGATGAAGCGCTCGACATCTCTGACGATGAAGATAGCGCTCCAATCGTAAAATTCGTCAATCTCGTTTTAGCCCAGGCAGTTCAAGATCGTGCCAGTGATATTCACTTCGAGCCTTTTGAGAACGAATATAAGATTCGCTATCGTGTGGATGGGGCCTTGTATGAGATGTCGCCACCGCCTAAGTCGATGTCTGGGCCGATCGCATCTCGTATTAAGATCATGTCGAACCTGAATATCTCGGAAAGTCGACTTCCTCAGGATGGTCGAATTTCGGTTAATCTAGGGGGGAGACAGATCGATCTTCGTGTTTCGACGCTGCCGACTTCTTACGGAGAATCGGTTGTGTTGCGTGTTCTTGATCGCACAGCGGTGACGCTTGAGCTGGAAACGCTCGGGTTTCCGCCGGAAATTCTGGAATTTACCAGTCATGCCATCGATCAGCCTAATGGTATTTTTGTTGTGACGGGGCCGACTGGTTGTGGAAAGACAACGACGCTCTACTCATGCCTCCGTCGGGTCAATCGACCTGGCCACAAGCTTTTGACAGTTGAAGATCCGGTCGAGTTCGATATTGAGGGAATCATGCAGGTTCCTGTGATTGAATCGGTTGGGATGACCTTTGCCGCTGGTCTTCGTGCTTTCTTGCGACAAGATCCGGATATTATCATGGTTGGGGAAATGCGTGACTTGGAGACGTCGCAGATTGCGATTCAAGCGTCTCTCACGGGTCACTTAGTGTTAAGTACCCTGCACACAAACGATGCTCCGGGGACTGTGACTCGATTGACTGACATGGGTGTCGAGCCTTTCTTGGTTTCGTCGACGCTGATTGGTGTGATGGGCCAACGCCTTGTCCGAACAATCTGTGACCGCTGCAAAACGCCGTTCGAGCCGACGGAACAACAGCTGGGGCAATTAGGCCTTTCTCCCGGAGATGTTGAAGGCAAGAAATTCGCCTTTGGAAGGGGATGTGGAGAATGCAATGATTCAGGCTACCGTGGTCGGAAAGGAATTTTTGAGTTGTTGCAGGTGACGGATGCGATTCGTGAACTGATTAATGATCGTTCACCGTCAGTGGTCTTGAAGCAAAAAGCGGTCGAAGAAGGGATGATCACGCTGCGTGATGATGGTCTGAGAAGTGTCTTCAATGGTGAGACGGCCATTGATGAAATCCTGAAGTACACCTAGGAAATTGAATTATGCCGAAGTTTAACTACGTAGCCATGGATTCCCGCGGGAAGGAGACCAAGGGGTCTCTTGACGTGGCGAATCAGAATGAGGCCATAAGCCGTCTCAAGGAGATGGGCTATTTTCCTACGAAGGTGACGGAAGCCGCTGGTGAAAAGGGGAAAGGCGCCAAGAAAAAGCCCGCCAAGAAGAAGAAGAAAGGCAAGGGTAGTATCAATATCACCATTCCTGGCTTCGGCGGGAAGGTGAAGCCGAAGGTGCTGACTACCTTTACCCGACAGCTTGCAACGCTGGTTGATGCCGGCTTGCCGCTGCTTCGTGGGCTGCGTGTTTTGGCTAAGCAGGAAAAGAATGCTGTCTTGAAACGCATTATTGGTGAGCTAGGGGATAGTATCGAAGGGGGAAGTACCTTTTCTGAAGGTCTCGCTCAGCATCCTAAGGTCTTTAATAAGCTATTCATCAACATGGTGAAAGCGGGTGAGCTTGGTGGTGTCTTGGAGGTGGTGCTGAATCGTCTCGCCGAGTTCATGGAAAAAGCGGAAAAGATCAAAGGTAAGGTCATCGCGGCGATGTTCTATCCTGCCGCTGTGATGGTGGTTGCTGGTGGTATTTTGGTGCTCCTGATGGTGGTGGTGGTCCCGAAATTCAAGCAGATCTTTACCGACATGTTGGAAGGGGCTGCCTTGCCGGCTTTTACCCAGTTTGTCTTGAATATTAGTGAGACGATGACCAACAATTTTGTTGGGACAGCGCTCTCGGTGGTTGCCGCCTTTATCGTTCTAAAGATTGCGATCAAGACGAAATGGGGGCGTTGGGGCTTTGATAAATTCAAGCTGAAATTTCCGGTTCTAGGACCAGTGGTAACCAAAGTGGCGATTTCGCGCTTTACACGTACCTTGGGAACTCTTGTTAGTAGTGGTGTGCCAATTCTTCAGGCCTTGATGATTGTTCGTGAAACTTCGGGAAATGTGATCATTAGTAATGCAGTGACTTCGGTGCATGAGAGTGTGAAGGAAGGGGAAACCATTACGAAGCCACTGGATGATTCCAAAGTGTTCCCTCCAATGGTGATTAGTATGGTTGACGTTGGCGAGCAGACGGGTGCCTTGCCTGAAATGCTGATGCGTATCGCAGATAACTACGATGAAGAGGTTGATAATGCTGTGGCGGCAATGACGTCACTACTTGAACCAATCATGATTGTGTTTTTGGCTGTTGTGGTGGGGAGTATCGTTATTGCGCTCTTCTTGCCCTTGATCTCTCTGATTGATCAATTGGGTGGTCAGTAATCGAGCTGTTTCAGCATCGGGTCTTTATGGCCGCCGGTCGGTATTCCGGTGGCCATTTGCTTTGTTTCCTTGAGATTGACCGCGTGATTCGATGTTTTTTCCTTCATTTCTGGTTTTGAGAATGTTGGCATGAATATTTCTTATAAATAACGCGGTTCGCCATAAATTGACCGAAATTGTTTAGATTTACGCCTTTTAGAGCGACGGCAACTAAATGACAAATGTGTTTCTGCTGAAGAACCGTTCCTAACGATAGGGATTGAAGGCATTGGTGAAAGGTAAACGAATGAGATTACGCGACACAGACATAGCTTCCAGAATCCGGGGCATTCCTGCCGTTCAGGCGAGAACGGTCGTTGGATTCACGTTGATCGAGTTGCTGGTGGTTATTTCGATTATTGGCGTCCTTGCTAGTCTGATTGTTGGGATTGCGGGACAAGCCTCGAATCGTAAACGGATTTCGGCAACTCAGGCGAAGCTTACCGAGCTCACTCTAATCATCGAAGATTACAAGGCTTCCGTCGGCGGGTTTCCGCCAGATTCCAAATTTGCCAATGGTCAGATCAATTCGGTCACGAATCAGCTGTTCTATGAATTGACAGGGACCGTTTATCAGGGCGGCCGTTTTGTCTCCAATCAAGGAGGGCAGGGCTTGAATCGGCAGGTTTGCCGTCGCTTTTTTGGAGCTGATGGGATTCAGAATACGGCAACCGTCGCTGAGAAATCGAAGTCCTTTATCGAGCTCGGTTCCGGCGATTTTGCGCCGCTGACGGGCGGAGATTTTGTTGCTCCGAACATTTTGGTGGCGCCGGTGCCATGGCCTCAACGAGTGATCGAAGGCGTGGACTCAAAGGGCGTTGCTTTGGAAAACTATCGCCCAATCAAGTCCGATAACCCAAATCTGCGCATTCTTAACCCGTTTCAGTATCGGTCAAGTGGGAGAGATCGTTTTAATCTCGCTAGCTTTGATCTTTGGGTGGATGTGCCGATGAAGAATGCCATCTACCGAGTGAATAACTGGGGTAAGACCAAGATTATCAATCGCGCAGACAAATAATCAAAAATCTGGCATGGATTCTTCTTATAGTTTAGCGTAAACCGCATTCCGCAGGCCAATTAGAAAGTCAATGAAAGTTACGACACAGCATTCGGCGAGATCCGCACAGGACGGTTTTACGCTAATCGAGTTATTGGTAGTCATCGCCATTATTGGAATCTTGGCAGGGATGCTTCTGCCCGCTCTCTCGAAGGCAAAGCAGAGCGCGCAAGTGGCAAAGGCGAAGACTGAGATTAGTGCCATTAGGGCGGCGATCACTCAGTATAACAGCACTTACAATCGTTTGCCGACGGCTCCGTTTCTCCGCAAACGCCTGAGCACTGAGAACCCGGATTATACCTACGGCACCTGGTACATGAGTCCTGATGGTAGTAGCCAGTTGCTGCGGAACAAACGCAATCAGACCTTGGCAGCGGTGGGAAATCTAACCCAACGAGTCCCCAACTCGAGCAATGCTCAGTTGATGGCGATCTTGATGGATTTTGAAGTCTTTCCAAACGGAATGAGGACTCAGAATCAGAATCACAGTTTGAATCATCAACGAATCGGTTTCTTAGAAGCGAAGTCGGCAGCCTCTCTTGGCGTGCCTGGGCTGGGGCCCGACGGTGTCTATCGTGATCCTTGGGGCAATCCCTACGTGATCACTTTGGATCTTGATTATGATACCAAATGTCTCGACGGCTTTTATAGCCAAGCTTCGGTGTCAGCCATTCCAAATGCAGTTGGCGGGCACAATGGATTGTTGCGAAACGAAAAGAATCCCAACCTTTTCGAATACCGCGGCGAAGTGATGGTCTGGTCCTTTGGACCTGACGGATTGATTGACTCGACTGCCAGTGCGCTGACAGGAGCCAATAAGGATAATGTGCTGAGTTGGGAGTAAATCGTTCGAAGAAGTCAAAACGTCTACTCAAATGAAATCCTATCCAATCAGCACTCGCACGGGAAGCCGTACTGGTTTCTCGTTGATCGAGCTCTTGGTGGTGATTGCAATCATTGGACTCTTGGCTTCGATAACCTTGCCTGCGCTGAGAGGGATTGGAAAATCCAATGCGCTGATGGGGACGAATCGCCAGTTGCTCGATGATCTTGCCATGGCTCGATTGATGGCAATTAATAATCGAACGACGGTCTATTTTACCTTTCTTGCTCCGACAATTATGGATCGCGGTCTCGTTGATCGCTTGCGGCCGGTGGATCAGGAGCGAGTCGGTCAATTATGGGAAGGGCTGTATGCCGGTTATGGGGTTTATGCCCAGCGCAGTGTTGGCAGTCAACCCGGGCAACCATTGCCCAAGTATTTGACCGATTGGAAGTTTCTTCCAGGTGGGATTATCTTCGATCCAGACAAGTTCATTGTCGAACGTCAGAGCCAGGCGATCAGCAATCCTGTCGCTCGGCCTTACTTGCTGCGTGAAATTCGATTTCCCCATGCTGATAGCTCGCCTATATTGATGCACACGATTGCTTTCAATTCGCAGGGGCAACTAGTTTCGGGGCGTGATGAGGTGATTACTTATATCGAGGGGGATGTGGCCTATGTCCGTGACATCGATGGCAATATAGTTCCTGGGCCCTTGGACATCGTTGACAAGTCGCGAGGCGAACGACATCACATCTTGATCAATTGGTTGACGGGGCGGGCTCGTCTCATTCAACCCGAGCTTCCCTAGATCGAAATGACTGGTTTGAACACACGCATGAATCCATCCCGTTCCTGTTTCCGATCTCGAAAGACTCGGAGTCAGGAGGCGTTTACGATGGTGGAAATTGCCCTGTCGATTGCAATTGTTGCGTTTGCGATGGTGGCAATTATCGGTGTCCTGCCGACAGGGTTTCAAGTGCAGCGGGATAATCGGGAAGAAACGATCGTTAACCAAGACGGGACCTATCTCCTAGAGGCAATTCGGAGTGGAGGGTTGGGCTTAGATGATCTCACGAACTTTGTGGAGCGTATTACCATCAGTAATCACTTAGATCGCTATATTGGATCTCGCTTTCCGGTTACTGGGAATGAGATCCCGCTGGTGAATGGTCATTTTATTATTGGCATGCTTTCCGTTCCCGGGGTCCAAGTTGTTGGTGAGAGCCGCAGTGGGATTCCTTTGTTAGTGACGAATGAGGTGACGGCGATGATGCGTTCGATCAGTGGCTCCGCTGCACAGCGCTTTCAAAATCAGCAATTTCGAGAGAATTCGTTCACTTACCTAGTGACCTCAACCATCATGCCTTACGTTCCGTTTTCTACCAATGTTCTGGCCAGGAACAGGAATTTTGCGACCACGAATCGGTTCGAGGCAGCTCGAAATGTCATGAGTAATCTCTACGACGTTAGACTCCATTTTCGCTGGCCGGTTAATGAGTTCGGTCAAGGGAACGATATTGGCTACCGGGTAGGTCGAAAAGAGAAGGTCTTTCGAACCCTCGTAAGTGGCCGCTTGATGCAAACGAACGGCTTTCCGTTCTTCAGTCGTAGCAACACGCGTCTGACGAACTTATTTCACTTTCAACGTTCCAGCTATTCCTCCCCAGTGAGTGCGAGATGATGTTTCAATCGTCAGAACCAATCATGGTGTTACGTCAACGGCAACGTGCGTTTTCGTTGGTCGAACTGCTATTGGCCGTCTCGCTGATGTCGCTCATCGTTTTTGGGCTCTATTCCATGTTCAATGAGACGCAGAAGGCGTTGCGGACGAATGTGAATCAGGTCGATGTCTTGGAAGCTGGGCGGGCAGCGATTGAGTTGCTCGTCAGTGATCTCGAACAGGCAACCTCACCTGGCCTACCAGTATTTCAGTCGATACCTGTGCGTCCCGCGACCGCTCCTCATTTTTTCTCTGGAATCATGACCAATCGAATCGGAGGGCAAATGTCCGTCGCAGTGCCAGTGAGCCAAGAATTGGCCGATGGGACCTTCCGAACTAATGTCCTTCACGAGGCGTTTTTCCTCACTCGATCCAATCTGAATTGGGTGGCTAAGGGCTTCTTTATTTCTCCGTCAACCAACGCAGTCTCGTTGGCTTCGTCAGGGGAAATTAATTACGGCACGCTCTTTCGTTTTTCGTCTCCGAATGTTGATTTCAGTGCCAGAGATCTAAGCCAGATCTTTCGGCCACAGCGGCGAATGAATACGAATCTTTTTCGCAACCTATGGGATGTCTATCGTCGGACGAAAACGGACGCAGGATTTGCAATCTCGAACATCGTCGCATCTGTCTCTTATACACATCTCCGAGCCCACGAGACCTCTCTACATCTCGTA
>CAJXVR010000290.1 GCA_913061285.1 uncultured Verrucomicrobiota bacterium
GAGATGTAGAGAGGTCTCGTGGGCTCGGAGATGTGTATAAGAGACAGGTTCTGATACTCCGTGACCTCAATCTCCGATTTTTCGAGCTGATCTATTTGTTCGTAGATATCAACGAGGGTATCTGTACTGTCAGCTCGGTAGTATTGGCCGCCGGTAGTTTCGGCGATCTTCGTGAGGGTTTCCTCGTCAATATTAACCTCCATCTGAGCATACATGGTCCGTCCAAATGGACCCTTTCTAGGGAAGGGGGCCGTGCCTCGTTTGCCGACACCAATGGTGTAGATCTTGACGTCCAGGCTTTCTGCCGCCTCGGCAGCCGTTAACGGAGGGACTTTCCCTGCGTTGTTCTGTCCATCGGTCATCAAGATCATAATTCGGCTTTTGGAATCGAGATCACGGAGTCGGTTGAGGCCTGCCGTCATGGCAGATCCAATCGCTGTGCCATCTTCAATGGTGCCAAGATTGAGTCGCTCTAGATTCTGCAGGAGGAAGTCGTGGTCGAGTGTGAGGGGGGCTGCGATGTAAGCGCGTCCGGCGAAAGCAACAAGTCCAATACGATCGCTTTCTCTCTTTTCGACGAACTCCTCGAGAACATTCTTTGCAGCGGCTAATCGGTTCACCCGACTGCCCAACACAGCAAAATCTTCTGCAGCCATACTCCCCGAAAGATCGAGTGCAACAACGATATCAATCCCGCTTGCTTTGATGGCAGTTTCTCCCTCTCCAAGTCTTGGGCGAGCGAGGGCAATGATACAGAGTGCGAGTGCGATCCAGCGAAGCTTTGCACCCCAGAGTCCGGTTTGAGATCGATTGAGATTTGTGATCCCCTTGACGAGTTCGACGGATGAGTAGAGAAAGGCAGCGCCGCGTCCTCGGCGTCCGCGGAGCCAAGCCAGCAAGGGAATGACCAGCAGGAGAAGCAGGACGTAGGGGTGAACAAAACTTGGCAGAGTAAACGTCACAGTAAAATCTTACGATGCCTCGGTTGTTTCTATTTGCTCCAGCAGATGGGGTTCGGTTTCGCTAACCAGTTGAAGTGCTGATTCGTGGAGGCGCTTGAGCTCAAACGCCTCGGGTTCTGATTTGGCGAACTTAACCATATCGCATTCCATCAAAAAATTTGCCAGGGACTGTTTCTGCGCTTCCTGAAGATGTTGGCTTTCCTGGAGTTCATCTAGAAACTCCTCGGTTGTTCGATCGGGCGCACGAAAATCAAATCGCTCTTCTAAATATGTTCTGATCGCGTCAGAAACGATGACACAGAAGCGATCGGGATCATGTAGGAATTGCAGCGCGGTCTCCAGCTGACGGCGTGCGCGTTCGTGGGCAGGTTCCTTCGGTGTCGTAGGTGTTTTTTCCTTTTTTGCATTTCGCTTCTTCCAGTAGACGTAAGCCCAGTAGAGCGCCGCGACTATGAGGATTGTCAAGAGCAGCCACCATAGCCAGGTCCATGATGATGGGATCTCGATGAGCGATCCGATATCATGTATATCGGAAATCTCGCTTGCAGGGAGATCCGAAGGGAGGATGAGGGCGGAGTTGGTGGCTTCCATCAACGTCTCCTGCGTTTTTCACGGGTTTCAAAGAAACGGCTCAACGCTGAAATATACGGTTGGTCCGTTCTTAGCTGAATACCATCGATTCCCGCCGAGCCGAGCAATTTCTCGAGTTCATTGTGGGCATTCTTTTGGCGGCTTGCAAAGGCGGCTCGCTTTCTAGGGTCGCCTGTGTCTACCTCGACCACATGGCCCGTTTCAGCATCTTTGAGAATGATACGACCAATATTGGGAAGCGTCATCTCGAACGGGTCGGTGATCTGGACCGCGACAACATCGTGTTTCCGCTTGGCTTGACGGAGCGATGTTAGGGAGGCTAAGCGGAGCCCGTCTGAGGTGACAACGCTGCGTCTGAGGTGGGCTTCGATCTCCGTCCGGGATGGGGTCGTTTGCCCGAGGAAATCTGAAATTACCACGACGATAGATCGTTGATTCGTAACTCGGGACAGAAACTCGAGGGCTGCATTCAGATTGGTTTGGCGATTTTGGGGTTCGAAAAACAAGATGTCCCGAATCACCCGTAGGACATGAAAACGTCCTTTCCGAGGAGGAATGAATTTCTCGACCACGTCCGTGAATAGGAGCAAGCCGACTTTGTCGTTATTCTTGATCGCAGAAAAGGCAAGAATCGAAGCGATTTCAGCTGCCAGTTCTCGTTTCGATTGCTCTCCTGATCCAAAGAGTCCGGAACCGCTCAGATCGACCAGGAGCATCACCGTGAGTTCTCGTTCTTCGACAAATTTCTTGATGAAGGGATGATTCATCCGCGCCGTGACATTCCAATCGATTGTACGCACATCATCTCCGGGTTGATACTCACGAACCTCGTCGAAGTTCATGCCTTGTCCCTTAAAGACACTGTGATAATGACCTGCTAGAGACTCCGTAACCAAACGATTGGTCCGGATCTCAATCTGGCGGATCTTCTTAATGATTTCGCGCGGAATCATTTGAGGGCTTGTTTCGTCGAACGTCGCGCGGATCAAGGCACAGGAAGTTCGTCGAGAATCTTTTGAATGATCGTTTCGGACGTCTTTTCTTCCGCTTCTGCCTCGTAGGTGATCGTGACTCGGTGGCGGAGAACGTCGAGGCCAATGCTCTTGACGTCTTGTGGTGTCACGTAGCCTCTTCCTCTCAGAAAGGCGTAGGCCTTGGCGGCGAGAGTGAGGGCAATGGTGGCTCGTGGAGAGGCTCCCATTTGAATGAACTCTGCCACATCAATGTTATAGGTGCCCGGCTGCCGGGTGCAGCAGACCAGGTCGACGATGTAGTCTTTTACTTTGTCATCGATATAGACGTCGTTAATGACCTTCTTGGCATTCAAGATTTGATCGGGACTAACGACTGCTTGTGTTTCCGGTGGAGCGCTTGTTTTCGCCATCAGTTCAAGGATTTGGCGTTCTTCGGCTCTGGTCGGATAATCAATTCGAATCTTGAGCATGAATCGGTCCACCTGGGCTTCGGGAAGTGGATAGGTGCCTTCCTGCTCGATAGGATTTTGGGTAGCAAGTACGAGAAACGGTTCCTCAAGTTTATACGTCTTGTCCCCAATGGTAACCTGCCGCTCCTGCATCGCTTCCAAAAGGGCACTTTGAACTTTTGCCGGTGCTCGGTTGATTTCGTCAGCGAGCACCAAATTCGAGAATACGGGGCCTTTCCGGGTGGTGAACTCCCCTGATTGCGGGTTGTAGATTTGTGTTCCGACCACGTCTGCCGGAAGCATATCGGGTGTGAATTGAAGTCGGGAAAATGCAACGTTTAGACTCGTCGCCAAGGACTTGACGGCAGTCGTTTTTGCGAGGCCTGGGACACCCTCAAGGAGTACGTGCCCATTCGCTAGCATGCCGACAATCAATCGTTCGATTAGGTACTTTTGCCCAATGACCACCTTGTTAATCTCGGTCAAGAGGGGCTGAACGAAAGCGCTTGCTTCCTGAACTTCTGCGTTAATCGCGGTTATACCTGCATTCATTGTTCTGTCATTCCAAAGGCTTGCTGCCTCTGTTCCGGGCATTAAACGCTCCCAGTGATTATTTTTCCAGAATCAACCGACATATTTCTCGTCTTTGAGGTTCAAAATTTCTTGTCGGAATTTTCGGTGCTATATCTGAATGTTGTTACTTAGAATTGCCTTTGCGTGCGCGACGTCCTGTTTGATCTGTGCCTTTAGTTCGTCGAGGTTAGGGAATTTTTGCTCTCGTCGAAGTTGGTTGTAGGGCCGTACTTCGAGTGTTTGTCCGTAGATGGTCTCCGAAAAATTAAAAAGATGTATTTCGGCGCTCCGTTGGGCGCTGTCACTCGATTGGGTAGGCCGCAGGCCAATGTTGATAATGCCTGGGTGTTCTTGTCCTTGGAGGCGGGCTATCGCGGGATAGACACCGTCGGGTGGAAGCACAAGATTGTCAATGTCGAGATTCGCGGTTGGGAATCCGATTGTTCGGCCGACTTGTTTTCCTTGGACGACTTTGCCGCAGAGTTCATAGGGCCGCCCGAGGCGAGCTTCGGCTTCGTCAATCTGGCCTTCTCGAATATGTTTGCGAATAATCGTGCTGCTCACTTCGGCCGCTCCATGAGAGATTGGGGTGATCTCCGGAAGTTTGAAGCCCAATCGCTTGGTTTGCTCTTTTAAGAGCGTGAAGTTGCCTGAACGCTGATAACCAAAATGAAAGTCGGGTCCCACGCAGATGAGTTTGAGAGGCTTGAGTTTCTCACTCAGTAGTTCAAGGAACTCAAGGCCTGTGATTCGGCTGAATGCTGGATCAAAGGCTATGATCCAAGCAAATTCGATGTCCGTTCGAGAAAGGAGCTCTCGTCGTTTCGAGAAGGGATAGATCATTGCTGGCGCGTGCGCTGGAGCGACGATTTGAGCCGGATGGGGCTCGAAGGTGATCGCAAGTGATTGTCCGCCATTTCGCCTAGCTTCGTTCACGGTGTGCGCAATGACGTGCTGATGCCCGCGATGAACTCCGTCAAACATACCGATTGTGCAGAAGACGCCTTGCCCTTGATTATCGAAATCATTGAGGTCACTAAGAATCTTCATAGGCTGCCGAGCTTAATATCTCAGAAGGGGAGAATGTCTGAGCGAGCTGTGACTAACTCTGCTGAACCAGCTTTGTGAATGGAATGGTTTGGCTTGCGAATTCCGCTGGGTCCATCTTTAGTATCGAATCGATGGTATGAGCCTCGCTAACATCGAATTTTCCGGATCGCGTGCGACGTAGTGACTTGAGGTGGGCACCGCAGCCAAGGGACTCTCCTAGCTCATGAGCAATTGACCGAACATAGGTTCCTTTGGTGCAGGCGAGTTTGAAGTAAGCTTCGGGTTCTGTGTATTCGCTAAACTTGAATCGGTAGATATGGACGAGGCGTGGTTTCCGTTCAACGGTTTTTCCCTTTCGCGCCAGCTTGTAAAGTGGGACGCCATCCACTTTGACTGCCGATACCATCGGGGGGGTCTGCATCGTATCGCCGATAAAGGCCTTGGCTTCTTCGTTGAGGGAATCGAGGTTCATCGGTGGAACGAGATTGGTTGAGGTGATTTCTCCATCCGCGTCGTAGCTGTCTGTCGCTTCACCCAATCGGATCACGCCTTCATAGAATTTATCCTGGCCCATGAGACGTTCAGAGAGCTTGGTGCCTTTTCCCAGGACAAGGATGAGCAGTCCAGTGGCACTTGGATCAAGTGTGCCACAGTGTCCAACCTTCTTTATTCTAAAATGATTTCTGATCTTTGCGACCACATCGTGTGAGGTCCAATCAGAGGCTTTGTCAACCAGTAGCGCGCCGTCGATATCCGTCATTAAACTATTTCAGTCCTGCAGCTTTTCCTGCCTTCAATGCTTCCCGAATCGCTTTGACAACTCGGCGTTGAATGGTCATCGGTTTTCCTAAAATTTGTGCTCCCGCCGCCGCTTTGTGCCCGCCGCCTTCGAATTGTTTCGCGATGTCATTGACGTTTACCAATGGGCTCTTACTTCGGAGGCTGATTCGAACGACTTCTGGTTCCAGTTCTTCAAACAGACAGGCCACGATGACCGGATCGATGTCTCTGATGTGATCGATTAGGCCCTCGGTATCATCTCGCGTCGCGCCCGTTCTTTGGTAGTCCACCGGTCGGAGCCAAAAATAGGCAATCTCGTTGTTGTCCGTGAGTTTAAAATGATTGTAGACATGTTTCAGTAGCTTTACCCGAGAGAGGGGGTAGGACTGATAAACTTCGTCACAAATCAGGGCGAGATTGGCGCCCCGGTCGACAAGATCGCCAGCGATTTCGTAGGTGGAGGGGCGGGATGTGGGGTATTGAAAGGATCCCGTATCGGTCGAGATGGCGGTGAAGAGACAGTCGGCAATCTCTGGTTTGATCGTCCAGCGTGCTGCCCTGAGAAGTCGATAGACCAATTCTCCTGATGAGGGCTCATTGGGAACGACCCAATTGATATCACCGTAGCGGCTGTTGCTCGCATGGTGGTCGATGTTGATTAGAACCTTGCGATTTTCAATGAATGAAACGACTCCGCCAATCCGCTCCAAATTCGCTGAGTCCACAGCGATGACACAATCGAAGGCCTGATCGGGAACGGGGGCCTGCAGAATGCCATTCGGGTCAAGGAATTTGAGTTTCTGCGGGATAGGATCGTGATTCCAGCAGGTGACTTCGAAGGATTCGTTCTTGAGTGCTGTGGCGAGTGCTAGCTGAGATCCGACACAGTCACCGTCCGGTCGCTGATGACCAACAACGCAGATGCGCTTGTGTTGCCGAATCTCCTCAATGATCTTGGCGACAGTTTTCGACGGGGTCTTCATTCCGAAGGCTGATCGGGCGCGGCAGGATCAGCATTTTCTAACTCCTCAATAATGGCTAAGACACGGTTTCCCCGTTCCATTGAAGCATCGAGGATAAATCTGAGGTGGGGAAAATACTTCAGAATCACTTTGGAAGCGACGGTCTTCTGGATCAGTCCCTTATCCTTCTGTAGCTTGCGGATTGCCGCATTCTTCTGCGGTTTAGTTCCGACAACGCCAATGAAGACGCGAGCCGTTTTGAGGTCGCTTCCCATCTCGATATCAACAACACTAATCAGACCATAACGATCGATTTGGTAGTTTTTTCGGATGATCTCACCGATCTCGCGCTTGAGTAATTCTCGGACGCGTTGATGCCTGAGATTGGCCATACGAACCAGATTCTAATGTGACCTAGAGTTCCTGGGCGACGTGCTCGAGAGAGTAACTTTCAATCGTGTCTCCTTCTTTGAAATCGTTGAAGTGATCGAATCGAATACCACACTCCATTCCGGTGCGGACTTCATTGACCTCATCTTGGAAACGGCGGAGCGATTGGACAACTCCCTCGTAGAGCATGTTTCCATTTCGATAAACGCGGCCTCTGCCTCGTTCGAACTTTCCTTGAGTAATGACACAGCCAGCGACGCGGCCGCCTTTGGACATGTCGAAGACTTTGCGGATTTCTGCAGAGCCGGTGATGTTGTCCTTTGTCACCGGATCAAGGAGCCCTGCCATTGCCTCACGAATCTCGTCGATGAGTTCGTAAATGATTGAGTAGAGCTTGATCTGGACGCTTTCTCGCTTGGCGATTTCGGAAACGCCGGTATCGAGACGGGTATGAAATCCAATGACTACGGCGTTCGAGGCGGAGGCCAACATGATATCAGACTCGGTTAGAGCCCCAACTGCATGGTGAACCACTTCAAGATTCACCTTTTTCGAATCGATTTTTCCAAGAGAATCAACGATTGCTTCCACGGAGCCTTGGGTATCGGCTTTGACAACAACCTTCAAGGTCTTGACCATGTCAGAAGAGAGAGTATCGAAAAGATTCTCAAGGGTGACCGCGTTGCGTTTTTCAGCAATTTCTTGCCGTGATTGGTCTGCTCGGCTCTCGGCCAGTTTGCGCGCCTGCTTCTCGTTGGGTAAGACGTTGAATTCCAAGCCAGCTTCGGGAACGCCATTCAATCCTAAGACACGGACAGCAACGGAAGGCTCAGCACGCTTCAATCGCTTGCCGTCTTCATTGATCAGCGCCTTCACTCGACCCCAGTTGGATCCACAAAGGAGGGCATCACCGACCTTGAGCGTTCCCTTACGAACGAGAATTGTCGCGATGGGACCGCCTTGTTGCATGCCAGATTCGATGACGTTGCCAACCGCAGGGCGGTTTGGGTTCGCCTGGAGTTCGAGGACTTCAGCCTGGAGAAGGACCATTTCCAAGAGGGAATCAATACCCTTCATATTGATGGCAGAAACGTCCGCAAAAATTGTATCACCACCCCATTCTTCACAAACCAATCCGTGGTCCTGAAGTTGTTGCCTTGCATTAAGTGGGTTTGCTCCTGGGAGATCGATCTTGTTGACAGCTACGATAATTGGGACTCGAGCTGCTTTGGCATGATTGAGGGCTTCGATTGTTTGTGGCTTCACACCGTCATTGGCAGCCACTACCAAGATCACGAGGTCGGTTACGTTGGCACCGCGGGCTCGCATGGCACTAAAGGCCGCGTGTCCCGGAGTGTCGAGAAAGGTGATCTGCTGAAGCTCACTTGGACGTTCAGGGTGGGGGAAGTGAATGGTGTAGGCTCCAATATGCTGGGTTATGCCTCCAGCTTCGCCTGAAACGACATTCGATTTCCGGATCACATCAAGCAGCGTTGTCTTCCCGTGATCAACGTGTCCCATGATCGTAACGACTGGCGGTCGGGTAACGAGCTCGCTTTCGTTATCGTCGAGATCGAGATTAACCTCGTCGAGCTGTCTGGTTACTCCAGCGCCTTTTTCTCGTTTCTCAATCTCAAATCTGAAACCGTGTTTGGCGCAGATTTGCTTGGCGATAAACTCATCAATCGCTTGATTGACCGTCGCGAAGACATTCAGCTCCATCAGATCTGCAATGAGCTGAAAGGGCTTGCGATTGAGGGCTTCAGCAAGATCCCGAACGTTGAGTGGTTGCTTTAGGGTAAGAAGCTTTGCGTCTGCTCGGGCGACGTACTTCGGTTTTGGCTGAGCAGGTTTCGCTGGATCGCCGCCACGTGTGGATCGTCCGTCGTTGAGGGGTTCTTTTCCGCCTTTCCGGCCGTCCTTCTTGTCGCGTCCTTTTCCACCTCGCGTGCGGCTTTGCATGCCTTTTGGGAGGCGAATAAATCCGACTTTGGCTCCGAGCGTAGGTTGGCTTGGAGCTTCTTCAGGCGCGTTCACTTCAGGAGCAGGAGCTTCTTCGGTTGCTTCGGGGCTTGGAGTCGATTCCTCTGGCGTTGCTGGCTCGGCGGTCGGGGCCGTTTGGACGGCTTCGTCTGGAACCTCGGCGGCAACGGGGGGAGTTGATTCTTCGATTGGCTCGGTTTCCGATGTAGCCGTCTGGTCTGCTGCAGGTTCCTCGGCCACGTCTCCGGGAGTAGACTCGTTTTCGGGCTCGGCCTCAGTCTTTTCGTCTGGCTCAGAGAGAGGTGCTTCGGTAGCAACGGGCTCTGGTGCAGGTTCAGGCTCGGGTTCCTCAGGTGCCGTGACGATCACGATGCCTTCGGGTTCTTGTGCTTCGACCGGCGTCTTTTCTACCTCAGGGGCTGGAGCGCCACCTATTTGCTGCTCGAGGTACTCTGCCGTGATTTTGTCTAAAGAACTTGATGGGACTTTGGCATTTGCGATGCCGAGGTCTTTGGCCCGGGTGATGACTTCCTTACTTGTGATGCCAAGTTTCTTGGCGATGTCGTAGATACGGACGGGCATAAATTGTTTGCTTTAGGGGCTCTTTTACGTCTCCTGGTGTTTCAAGAGCCTCCTCATTCTTCAACTCTTTTGAGATTCTATTGTGTCTCTTCTAATTTGAGGAGACGTCGGGCTGATTCTGCTTTGGCTGATTCTAAAACCAGCGCAGCGCTGGCCCCGAGATCGGGGATCTCTTGGAGATCGGCTAATTCAACTTGGAGAAGATCATCTAGGGTATGGAACCCGATATTTACGAGAACGGTTGCTTGCTCTTCGGTAATGCCGTCGATCGCAGCAAAGGAGCGAATTGCTTCAGCAACTTTTTCCTCAAAGCCCATTTCAACGATCTCTTCGGCCTGGATATCGATATTACAACCACAAAGCCGAGACGTGAGGCGTGCGTTCTGTCCTCGTTTCCCAATCGCAAGGGAAAGCTGATCTGGTTCCACGAGAACGCGGATCCGACGGCCGTCAGGCTCAGGATCAAAGGCCAAGAGCTTGGCAGGCGACAGGGCGTTCGCTACGAAGGTTCGCTGATCCTCGCTCCAGGGAATAATATCGACTTTCTCGTTGTTGAGTTCTCGAACGATATTCTTCACCCGTTGACCGCGGAGGCCAACACATGCGCCGACGGGATCAACTTTTGAATCGTGAGAGTAGACGGCCAGTTTGGTTCGGTAACCGGCTTCCCTGGCAATCGATTTGATCTCGATGGTGCCGTCGTTGATTTCTGAAACCTCTACTTGGAAGAGTTTAATGACGAAATTTGGATCTGATCGCGAAAGAATAATGTCAGGGCCGTGAGCGCCGTATTCTACGGCTTTGACGAAGCAGCGGATTCTTTCTCCAATCTGATATTCTTCCGTGGGAACCCTCTCCCGATTTGGGAGAATCGCCTCAAAGCGACCCAAATCAAGCATAACATCGGAACGGTCAAAACGCCGGACAACACCGCTGACAATGTCGCCTGTGCGATCCTTAAATTCGGAATAGATTAGCTGCTTCTCCGCCCTTCGAAGCTGCTGCATGAGTGCCTGCTTGGCATTTTGAGAAGCAATTCGTCCGAAGTTTGCTGGAGTCACCTCAATTTCGACTTCATCGCCGAGCTCAGCATCCCGTTTAGAACGCCGAGCTTCGCTGAGTGAGATCTCATCATGCTTTGACTCAACCTCTTCAACAACAATGAGTTTGGCGAAAGCTTGAATGTCTCCCGTCTTGGGATCTATAGAGACGCGTAAGTCTCTAGCGGGGCCGATCGCTTTCTTCGCCGCAGACACCAAGGCTTCCTGCACCGCTTCAAGCAAGGTATCTTTGCTGATACCTTTCTCGCGTTCCCAAAAATCGAGTATTGCTAATAAATCAGCGTTCATAACCGCAGTCCAAATCGTATCTTGGAAACAAAAAAGTCGGCGATATTGCCGACTTGACCTGCCACCGTGACACAGCTCTCAAGTAATTGTGTGGCAACGGTAGAATCCGGGCAGGAGGGCGTCAAGCTTGATTTGAAATCAGTCGCTTAAGATTCGTCCCTGGTGGGAGTTACAACTTGCCTGCGGGATTTCGGTCTGGGGCCTTGAATCTGGCTTAGGGTGGCTAAAATCAGCCATTTTGTGTTGCCGGCATCGGCAGCGGAAGATGCCTGGGGTCGCAGGCTGAACGTAAGCGCGAGAC
>CAJXVR010000291.1 GCA_913061285.1 uncultured Verrucomicrobiota bacterium
GGCTCGGAGATGTGTATAAGAGACAGCGCCTGACTCACCCTTCGCGCCTGCGATTCGGCATCGCCTCGGGCGCTTCTATGCCGAGACCGGACGGTATGATGCGGCCTTGAGCCAGTGGCAAGAGGCGGTCTTGCTGACTCAGAACCAAACGGCAGGACAAGCGATTCATGATCAATCACTGGCGTCTCGAGCCCTGCTCTTGGCTCAACTAGGACAGGTGGCGGAGCTTGAATCCTTGTTTGAAAGGCAGGGCGAGACGGCGCCGGAAAGTGGAGGATCCCCTTCTCAATGGCGTCGAGCAAAAGCCTTGCTTGAGCTCAGCAAAGATGGGAGTGGTGGACGCCTTCGTGGGGTTCTTTCCTTGCTTGAGGTGCTCGCTCCACAGGCCCTTGCCGGTGTGGAGGGAAGTGCTGAGCTCGAATCTGACTGGGATGATGGATCTGTCAGTCTCACTCAAATTGCCGGCATCGCGGCCCAGTTGTCAATTGATGTGACGGCGGTCGAACTGGCAGAGGGGTGGAAAGCAGACATGCCGGCCATTGTTCATATGAAACCTGGCGTGTTTGTTGCAATCCAACCGACAGAGGGAGGGGGCTACGAGATTCTCAATCCCGCCGTCGGACGCCCCCAATGGCTTAGTCAATCCGAACTCCAAGGGGCCGTTTCTGATGTGGCCTTGGTTTTGTCGGATGCCGTGCCATCGTCATGGAATGTGGCCTCGGCAGCGGCTGCCAATAGTTTGGAGGGACTGCCTAGTGATTGCCCTCCTTTTCATAATGAGGATGGAAATCCTTGCCTGGATTGTCAGGAATGTCCCCCGGGCAAAGGCGGCGGTATCTCGTCTGGCAGTCCAATGAAAGGGGGCGGGAACGCGATGGTGCCCGGGGGAGGCAATGGCATGGCTCCAGGCGGCGGGAACATGGGCTCTACAAACGGGGGCGGGAGCTGCTATACGGGATGTAGCTGGATTCAGTCGGAACCTGGAATGCCATCTTGGCGCGTTTCTGAACCGTTTCTCAATGTTTGGCTTGAGGATATGCCCCTAGAGTACCTCCCTTCTCGAGGGCCCGCGATCCGCCTGGCGCTAAGCCACCGACAACGGGACGGTGATGGCTATGACTACTATGAAGGGTCTTCCTTTGGTAAAGGGGTGCACGCAAGTTGGTTTTCTTCCCTTGGACCGTTTGGTGGTAATACTTACTTTGTCTATCATCCCAATGGACGACTTGGGCATTACAAGTTTCCTTCCAGTTCTGCTGCGATGAGTGAGCGGAATTACTGGGATAACTCGTACCTTGAGCGCCTGCCGAATGGTTTCTTGCTTCATCGACCCGACGGCAGCGTTTGGCACTATGAATATGGGGTGTACGGTGATTATTATCTCAGTGCACAGGTTGATCCTCAAGGTGAGCGTCTCTCCTTTTATTACGATTCCTATGATCGCTTGGTGACGATTCAGGATGCCGTGTATGGCGCAACCTATCTCAACTATAGCGGGACCGGGACTCAAGTGCAGAGCGTGAGAACACCCGATGGTCGCATCGCTCGGTTTGAGTATGCCATCCGCAGTGGCGGGGACTCCTATCTGACCGCGATCACTGATCCCGCAGGAATCCGGAGCACCATTGATTATCGCCAGACGATCGGATACAGCGACTGGATCGCTTCCTTCACGACACCTTATGGAACCACGAGTTTTGAGTATTCAGGGAACTTCAATAATGGCTTGAGCAGCTGGGTTAAAGTGACAGACCCCGAAGGTGCGGTTCATGGCTTTGCCTTGATCGATACCAATGCGGCTGGAATGCCCTCGACCTTCGCACCCCATCAGGTGCTAGCTCTCAATGGCGTGAGTCCCTTGGATCTGACTTATCGACAGCACCGCAATACTTTTTATTGGAATCCGTTGCAATGGGCGGCCTTAGGGGCCTCAGACATCTCTGGTTTTGATTGGTCGGAATACCGGCAGGCACGGATTCGTCATTGGCTTTGGGAAGAGCAGCGTCATGTGGACTCACTTAGCTATGAGCAGTTTCCCAGTCCTGACGGCACCACTGAAGGGGCTGTGGTTTTTTACGGCTATGCCGGCAAGCCAGCGCCCTATAGAACCGGAAATCAAGTGTTTCCCTCCTACCTGGCATGGCGTACCCCCGAAGGTGAAACCGCCTACATCAAGTATGAGCGGAATGCTCAGGGGAAGGTGTTGGCAGAGCGGCAATCTGTTCAACGGGAAGACGGAAGTATTGGGGAACGAATCCGGCGATTCACCTACACCTCGGATGGTACGTTCGTCCTTACCGAGAGCGATTGGAAAGAGCGCCCCCTTCGAGCTTATACCTACAACAATCGACGTCAGCCAACCACGGTTAAGATATTTCCTGAGTCAGGCAAAACTGAAACAAACAATCTCACCTACAACTCTGCGGGACAGCTCACTCGCGTCGACACGGCAACGGGGCTGGTGATAAAGCTGCACTACGACGGCTACGGCTACCTCTCGCGACGGGAATATTTCGATAACTGGAATAGAACCATAGGAGATGAAACGTTCACTTGGCAGTTGGGTAAACTTCAGAAACACAAAGATCTTCGGCGGCTCTTGCGAACCTATGACTACGATGGACTGCAACGGGTCACTCGAATTCAATACGGTTATGACTATGGCTATTCGTCCAATCCAAATCTCTATGGCGAGGAGACATTTCGATACACGATGAACGGTTCCGCCAACGGATCGCCAGGGATGGATTTGACCTTTTTTGAGGATCGCATGGGAAATGTGACCCGGTATGCATATAACGGTTTGCGCCAATTGACCTCGACCACCGATGCCCAGGGGCGAAGCACAAGTTTTTCATACTGCGCGTGTGGGAGTTTGGAGCAAGTGATCGATGCCTTGGGGGGAGTGACTCGCTATGAACATGACCAGCAAGGAAACCGCACCTTGATCGAAAGTCCCGGTGGAACGCAACGGGTGCTTATGGAATACGATTCGCTGGGAAGAATGGCCTTCGTTGATGACATGATCACGACCCGAACCTTTAGCTACAATCACCAAGGGCAGTTGCATTCGGTGACCGGGCCCGAAGGGGCAATGATGGCGCGCTATTTCGATGCTCAAGGAGACGTGGTGCGCGAGACCGATGTGGAGGGGCAAGATTGGACGGCGATTTATGATCGTTTGGGAAGAATCCTTCAATCGACCGATCCCGACTCAAAGGTGAATAAGTGGAAATATGATGCCAAAGGCTTGATTGAAAGCACGGACGCAATGAATCGAACGACTACCTTCATACGAGACGTTCGAGGGCTAGCAACCTATCAACGTTTACCTGGGGGACTCTGGGAGTCCGTCCGGCGTTCAAGAGCGGGTGACATCGATAGGCTCGACACAGGCTCGAAAACAATCTACTTTGGTCGAGATCTTTTCGGGCGGGTGATCCAAAGATCTGACCGGAATTATCAGACCTTGGCAACATACGCCTATGATCGACTGGGACGATTGACCCGGGAAACCAAGGGTTGGATACCCGTGGATTATGAATATGACGCGGTCGGAAATCTCCTCAAGATCAAACGAGGATACAATTCTAGCGATATCGTGTATTCGTATGATGCCTTGAACCGCTTAAAGTCGATGACAGACGATATTGGCACAACTCAATTCGGCTACACCGCGGATGGTTTTTTGGCCTCGGAATCGGGTCCGTGGTCCGGAGTGAAAGTGGTGTGGGAGTACGAATGGGGACGGCGAACAAATCTCGAAGTTGAGCAAGGCAATGATTCTTGGGGGCAGCGTTACGACTACGATTCTCAGGGACGGCTCAGTGAAATCACGAGTCCCGCGGGCGAGTTCCAATATGGCTATGGTTCAGGTGCCAGTGCTCGCTGGGAGCGCCTTGATCTGCCGAACAATGCCGGGTGGATTGCCCGAGCCTTTGATCCGATAGGGAGACAAACGCACACCACGCTTCACAGTCAAAACTTCGGGCTCATGGCTGCCCATCGTTATCAGTATGACGCGAACCACCGGCGAACCCGTCATACGAAAACGCAAGGAAACTACTGGGACTACACTTATGATGGCAACGGCCAATTGAGCAGCGGGCGAGGCTTTGAAAGCAATGGGACGCAACGCTTGCATGAGCAGTTTGATTACACCTACTACGGTCGGAATCTTTGGTATCGCAAGCGCGGCAATCAGTCCTATTGGGGCGCTCAGAACACAAGCTTCCGTGCCGGTTGGAACGGAGTGAGCGATGAGTTGTATTGGGTCAGCCCAATCGGAAAGACCATTGTGAGCGGATTGAATCGTCCTCCGGCGCAGTCAGTTGAAGTGGATGGGGCTCCAGCGGTGGTCTACCAGGATGGCGCCTTTGCACGCGAACATGACCCGCTACCAGTTAATGGTGGGGTTGAAACCCATATTGTGACGGCGAGCGGAAGTGGGGGAGAAACAGCCCGGAAGCGACTGAATTACAAGATTGAAAACATCGCGCCGAGTTCATATGGCTCTCAGTTGATAAGCATCACCCATGATGCCCGGGGCAACATGACCGTAGCAGGAGAGCGAATCTATCGCTACGACAATCAAAACCAACTAGAGAGTGTCGAGCAACCCGGGGAATGGCGGGTCAACTATCGCTACGACGGGTTCCAACGGCTGAGGCAAGTGAGTCGATACCGTTGGCGCAACGCTCAGTGGGATCCGGGAGAAGTTCGGCGCTACGTCTACGATGGTCGCCAGATCATCCAAGAACAAGACGGAAGCAATAATCGAGTTCTAAGCTATACTCGAGGCTTGGACCTGAGTGGAAGCCTCTCTGGAGCGGGCGGCATTGGTGGCCTTCTTGCCTACACGGACCACGAGGGACCACAAGACCGCACGGCCTACTACCATGCCGACGGCAATGGCAACATCACGGCCATGATGAATCGGCATGGGCAACTCGTCGCGGAATACCACTACGATCCCTACGGCAACCTACTAGCCCACGCCGGCCCCCTGGCAGACATCAACCGCTACCGCTTCTCCAGCAAACAGTACCAGCCGGAAAGCGAAATGTACTACTACGGTCTAAGGTTCTACGACCCTAGCCTACAGAGGTGGATTAACCAGGATCCGATTGGGGAAGCGGGAGGGATAAACCTTTACGGGTTCGTAGGGAATGATCCGATTAACCTCGTGGATCTTTATGGATTATCTTGGTGGGATGGTGTGAGAAACGGCTTAATTGGGGTGGGTGTTGGGATTGGTGTCGGGGTAGGAGTCGCTGTCACTCTTCCTGCATGGGTAGGTGTCGGTGTTGCTGTTGTTGCGACTGGCGTTGGAGGATACGTGATTGGTGAAAATGCGTATGAGTTCACCACTGGGGAAGAAGCCTACACCGAGCGCCAACTAAGCCAGGACGAATGGGAGACAAAGGGCGGACAGTTAATAGTCAACGTTGCCACACTTGGAGCGGCGAAGTGCTCGATTAAACCTTGGCGAGCGGGGCAGGAATACAGGGTGCCGTATACGCGAGATGCTCGGATTGCGCCATTTGGAAATCGTAAGGGGCATCCCTATGGTCGATGGCCGCACTATCATCGCAGTCGCCCACACCCGAGTACGAAAAGAGCGAGGAAGGGGGAATCTGCGATCGGACAGGGGATCGGTCGACATAGACCATTTCAACCGTCGCCTACTGATAGATCATGGAGGGATAGATTCTGATGACTGCTCCTTTTGTTGCGATATATGACCCGAGTAACATGACATTCTGTCAGTCTCTGGATGAGATCGGAATGAACGTTGAGCCCCAGGACATTGAGAACGTCAAGATCTATGACTCAGGTGGAAGGGAGCTTGAGTGTGAGATCCAAGAATGCGATCGATCCCGGACAATTCTCGGTTTCCTAAAGGTTGGTCCGGTTTTCGATCGAGTTGTTCCTACAGGCATTAGGAAGAATAATGTGACATGGTCTGAGAATGAAGTGAAAGAGTTGGTGAGGAGTTTGTTGGAAACTATTCTTCCTCATGAACCTCTTAAAGGCATGAGTTTGGTAGAGCTCCTGGAATTTGGTTGCGAACGAATCAAATACTAGAACCATCTTCTCGGAGAGAGTCTTTAATCTAACCCTCGATCCAACGCGTTTGAAGTATTCATCGATGGTACGACTTCTCACCCTGCTCATGTTCTGGCTGATACTCCCGTCAGTCAACGCCGTCGTTGTGCCCAAAGCCATCCTGCCCCTTGGTGGACCGACTGCGGTCGAGCACATCGACACATCATTGATGACGCTTGAAACCGCGTACAGGCGAAGTTGTGGAGTAGGATCTGGTCTAAGATTCTACGACCCCTCACTCCAACGCTGGATCAATCAGGATCCGATTGGGGAAGCAGGCGGGATTAATCTCTATGGGTTCGTTGGGAATGATCCGGTTAATCGAGTTGATCCATGGGGGCTCACCGATGAGTGGGGTTTGCCTGACGAATTGGGGGCTCCTGGTATCTCTCCGATTTCGATTGTGGATCCAAAGGACCTCGCTGAGGGGAAGGACCAGGCACGACAACTTAGAGATACAGTAATTATTGAACTGGCTACACTCCCTCTAGGAGGTGCTGGGAAAGCTAGAAATCTGAGGAATACGCCACGACCTCCATCGAATTGGTGGAACAAGTTTAAGAATTTTTTCAAGAGATCTCCCAAATGTTCCCTAACGAAGGGGTTGCCAGTCCCAAAGGATTTGCCGACTTTTTTGTCTCCACGGCAAGCGATTCATCAGCCAGGAACATTGGTCAAGGGGCGAAGTCCAGTAACGGCCGATGCGCAAGAGCTTTTGGATGGTATACATGCGGGTCAGTATCCGATTGTTAGGTTTAACCCCAGGAAGCAACCAATCGTAAATTTTGGGAAGGAAATCGGAGTTGATGCTAGGAGTGGACTTCCAACCAATTTCGGGACAGTTCACTTTGGCAACAAAGGCGCTCATATTGTCCCAGCGAACCCTGTCCAATACTAAAATGAGTGATCAAGGGAAGAAGAACGAATGGTTAGTCCTCTGGATATGGCGCTCTCTCTTGGGGGAAATCTATCCGCAGATAAGAGCAATAGCTTATGGGTTTTCCTCAGATCGAAAACTTACGATTCGATACTATCTAGACCGAGAACCCGTTGAGTTCGACTATGAGAGTCTTGGCTACGTTATGACGTCGATACTCTCAAACACGAGCAGCAATGACGATATTAAGAGTGTGTCGGAAGAATGTGAGTACTCTGAATCTCCTCTCGGAGAACTAGAAAGCCTGGACGGTATGGTCTACGCCCGACGGGAGTATGATGTCTAACAAGAGCGTGGGGCATTGGTGTCACCCGTATGGTCCCAAAAGTCGAATCCGGCCACGGAATTAGGGTCAACCCTTAAAATACGAATTTATGTGATCGTCGTAGGTAGAGTTCGACGAAATAGAGCGAAGGATTTGAGTTTCTTCTTGATGGTGTAATTTAAGTGTTAAGGGTTGACTCTTATGATCCAGACCTCATGGAGTGAGCGTGACTGTTACGAGCCGAATTGAGATCGTAAAAAGTGATGCAATTCTGATCGTAGGAAAAACTGGAAAAAGGCCGAGCTGAGGTCGTAATAGGAGACCGAATAGCCACGCTCTGGTCGTAGGCCTGGAATCGGAGGGTAGAAGTAAAACGCCCCCGGAGATCGTAATGGGATCGCCGGGGGCGTTTTGTTGTCTGTGTTCTAGGCTTGGGGGATGTCTTCCATGGCTTGTTGGAAGCTCCGGTGGAGGACTTTTGTGAAGAAGTCGATGGTGTTGCCGGCAAGCTCTCTTTTGGGCCACCGCCAATAGGAGTCTTTGATCAAGAGTCCGGGGTGCTGTTCGAGAGCAAAATTGCCTGCGTTGAGCGGGAGTAGTTTGAGACCTCGCTTGAGTAAGAGAGGGGCCAAGGGCACGGACCGTGCGTGTCGGATCTGTTCCTTGGTCCAGCGGTGGGACTGTTGTTTAGGATGCGCAGGGACTGTCATGATGTTCTCTCCAGTGGGGTTGCATGAGGACGCGGTTGACGTGCTGTAGCGTGACGGTTCGGCCTTGCTCCCGAACGGTTTCGATGAGAGTGCTCAAACAGAGGTCGCGTGTGCGTCTGAGCAGTCCTTCGCCGGACCGGATGATGAGGGCCAGAGCGTCATCGGAGAAGGTGTTGTGAGCTAAGCCGACGCGATCGAGTTGGTCGAGGATGAAGGCCTGGATGAGCTCTGGGGCCAGTGGTTGGAGGGTGACGGAATAGGTGACGCGAGAGCGGACTTCCTCGTTGATGGAGAGCCGTAAGGCATCCATCAGGGGCGGTTGCCCGATGAGGATGAGGTTATGAGAGCGGGGGAGATCTTCGAACAGGAGGCGGAGTTTTCGCAAACATTCCCCCGGCATGAGATGGGCGTCATCAATGATGGGGACGAGCATCTTTCCGGATTGATGGATCTTGAAGGCTTGCTGAACGAGGAGGCGTTCGCAGTGATGATCCTGTCCGTTGAACTCGATCTCAAAGGCCTGGCAAAGGATGCGCAGGATGTTGTGATAGGTGTGGAGGGTTCGATTGAGCACTGGAGTGATAATGCGCTTGGGATCATGGTTGATTAGAGCGTGTTTGAGAACGGATTTACCTGTGCCGGGATGGCCGAGGATGAGACAGAGACCGCCCTGCTGAGCGTGAACGAGAAGGATGTCAAAGATGTCCTTCTGGTGATCGAGCAAGGCGATGTGTTGGGGATCAAAGGGGTTTTGTTTGAGACCAAAATGGGAACGAATCATAGATTTGAGGGGTTAGAGTTAAGCTTGGGGTTTGCGGTCGTTGGCGATGGGATTCAGAGCTTTGGCTTCGCCCATGCGATGACCTTGGTAAAAGACGATGACTCGCTGGGAGGGTGCCTTGCGTTGGAAACGAATCTGGACGGTACGATCGGGCAGATGCCGAGGCGCTTCAAAGCGGGTGCCTTTGAAGGAGAAGGTATTGTCTCGCCGGACATGGCGATCTTCCTCCACAAAGAAGAGTTCGTCGTTGACCTCATTGGGCGGCAAGAACTGGACTTGAGACCGATCCAGAGCAAAGCGGTCCAGCGGCGTCATCTGCAAGGTGCTGTGTGTCTGGGCGTTGTAGTGTTCCTCGACCCAATGAGTGAACTGTTGGTTAAGCGACTCAAGAGAACGCAGGTCCAGCTCGCGGACCAGGAACTGGTCGCGCACGGTGCGAAAGAAGCGTTCGATCTTGCCTTTGGCGGCCCCGTCACGAAGGGGAGTGTGATGGAGTAAACAGCCCAATCGGGCAGAGATCTGAACGATTTCCTTGGAGGTATAGATGGAGCCGTTATCGACATAGAGAGATCGAGGCACGCCCCGTTTGTAAAAAAGGGGTCGGTCCCGCTATTCCGCTACTTATAAGATTGAAAATATTGGGCGGATAATCTTTGGTAGTGGGGTGATGGCAAGAAAGTTGCGGGTTGAATATGAGGGTGCGATTTATCACGTCATGAATCGAGGGGATCGGCAGGAGTCGATCTATTTGGATGAAAAGGATGCCAAAGAGTTCGTTAAGACCTTGGGGGAAGTGTGTCAGCGAGCGGAGTGGCAAGTTCATGCCTATTGCCTAATGAATAACCATTTTCATCTGGTCGTTGAGACGCCGAACGCGAATCTGGTTGCTGGGATGAAATGGTTCTTGGGGACCTACACTTCACGATTCAACCGTCGGCATCGATGCTTCGGGCACTTGTTCAGCGGGCGATACAAATCACTGATAGTGGATGGGAGTGGCAATGAATATCTGAGAACGGTGTGCAGCTACGTACACCTAAATCCGTCGAGGGCTGGATTGGTGGCCAAGAAGGAGCCATTGAAGTTCTATCCCTGGAGTAGTTTTGGGGAATACCTCAAGGTCCCGAGGCAGCGGGCGCCATGGCTGCGCGTGGATCGTGTTTTTGGAGACTTGGGAATTTTAAAAGATAGCACGTCTGGGCGACGACGCTACGAAACGAAGATGGAAGCGCAGCGTTTTGAGGCGGAACCGGAGGCGTTTGGTAAGGTGCGACGTGGGTGGTGCCATGGTCCGGAGACGTTTCGGAAACAGATATTAGAAGAGATGGCAGAGAAGGCGACGGTACACCACTATGGTGAAGAACGGCGAGAAAGTGCGGAGGTGAAAGCCAAGCGGATCCTGGCGCGGGAACTGAAACGATTGAAGTGGAGAGGGGAAGATCTGGGAAATGAAGCCAAAGGGCATCAAGGAAAGATCGAGATAGCCCGGCGACTACGGCAAGAAACGATGATGACGGTATCCTGGATAGCGGAGCACACGAAAATGGGGAGCGAGGCAAACGTAAGAAAGCTATTGGGCTGATACAACAAGAGTAAAAAGTAGCGGAATAGCGGGACTGACCCCATTTCTTGATGTTGCCGGCACCACCAGAAGTGAGGCCGGTGCTAGGCTAAATAGGGAAAGGGCTCGGTGGCTACTCGGAGAGAGAGAGACCCCTCCTGGTAATATAGGTAATTTCAAGCAAATAAAATGAGTCCGAATGTAGAGTTTTTTCTGAGATTTTTGAATGGAACCTACGATGAATGGGTTGTTCGACCGTGGTCTCATGGTGCAGCCCGATTGGATGCCAAGACTTGTCGAGCATTGAAACTTGCTGTCGGAGACCAGGTATATCAGGAAACCTTGCAGGCATTGAAGGAAGCTGGAACGGTAATAGTTATTGGCAGCATAGAAACAGCCGACAGCAATGACAGCGTGTTAGAGTTGACCGACTATGTAGAGTGACATGGACAACTTGCTGTGAGAGTGTGAATGGGAAATAGGGCCACGTCTTAAGATTCAACATTTAGATACTTCCTGAATTAGTCTTTGCTACGTCACGATCATGGAAT
>CAJXVR010000292.1 GCA_913061285.1 uncultured Verrucomicrobiota bacterium
CTCGTCGGCAGCGTCAGATGTGTATAAGAGACAGACCTATTGGAAGCGAACTGGCCCGGCACCGGTGATGATGGCGCTTGATGCCTCCAAACGAGACGTTTGCTCAGTTAAACGAGAAACGACGGCGACTCCGCTACAGGCCTTTGTTTTCATGAATGACCCGCAGTTTGTTGAAGCAGCGCGACATTTGGGGGCTCTCGTTCAGGAGCGGTTTGGTCGCGATCCCGGGGATGGGGGCTTGAAATATCTGTTCCGGATTCTAACCGGTCGACATGTTCTCCCGGCGGAATTGGAGGTGCTTCGGCAATTGTATCAGGATCAGCAACAGTATTTCTCAGCGGATGAGGGTCGGGTGACAGCCTTCTTGAGCGTCGGTTCCAATTCACCGGAAAAAGACGAAATTTCTACGGAGCTTGCTGCCTTGACGGTTGTCGCATCAGGGCTCTTGAGCCACGACGAGTGCATAATGAAGCGTTAAACACAAGTGATGGAACAAGCATGAGTATGAACCTTGAGACTCCTCAGTGTACCGGATTTGAGCCGGTTTTTGGCATGAGCCGCCGCCGCTTCTTGCAGCAGTTCGGCATGGGGCTAGGGGCCTTCGCGTTGGCGGATATTGCTGGTCGCGAAACACAGGCCGCCGTCGCTGGGAACCCCTTGGGCAATCTTTCTCACTTTTTGCCAAAGGCGAAGCGTGTCATCTATTTGTTCCAAAGTGGTGGCCCTTCTCAGATTGATCTCTACGATCATAAGCCGGAATTGAATCGCCGCCATGGGGAGGAACTACCGGAATCGGTTCGTCGGGGACAGCGATTGACCGCGATGTCTGGCAATCAGGCCAGTCTCCCAATGGCAGGAAGTCCCTTTGAATTTAACCGCCATGGGCAGAGTGGGATGGAATTCAGCGAGCTTCTGCCACACACTGCTGGAATCTCAGATGAACTTTGTGTGGTCCGTTCGATGTACACGGAGGCTATTAACCATGGTCCGGGAGTAACCTTCATGCAAACGGGGTCTCAATTTCCTGGACGACCGAGCATGGGGGCATGGCTCAGCTATGGACTGGGTACTTTGAATTCCAACTTACCCTCGTTTGTTGTTCTAGTGACCAAGGACAAAGGGGGCCAGCCGTTGGTCTCTCGGCTTTGGGGGAGTGGATTCCTTCCGTCGAAATTCCAGGGGGTGCGTTTTCGATCCGGGAAAGATCCGGTACTCTACCTTAATAACCCACAGGGAATTGAAGCAGAGGGCCGCCGTAACATGCTGAATCATCTGCGGACGCTTCACGAGCTTCAGGTTGATGAGTCGGAAGATTCAGGAATCGAGAACCGAATTGCCCAGTACGAAATGGCGTTTCGAATGCAGCGCTCTATTCCTGAGGTGGCAGATTTCTCGGGTGAGTCAGAATCCGTCCTGGCGAGCTACGGTGAGGATGTGAAAAAACCAGGTTCATTTGCCTCCAACTGCTTGATGGCTCGCCGGCTTGCTGAGCGTGGGGTGAGATTTGTGCAGCTCTATCATCCCGGCTGGGATCAACACGGGGGCTTGCAAAAGGGGATCGCCAATCAATGTCGGGAAACCGATCAGGCGTCGGCCGCGCTGGTGAAGGATCTCAAGGAACGCGGAATGTTGGATGATACGTTGGTCGTTTGGGGAGGCGAATTCGGGCGCACGAACTATTGTCAGGGAAAACTGACGAAGAATAGCTTCGGACGAGATCACCATCCGAAATGTTTTAGTCTTTGGATGGCTGGCGGCGGAGTGAAGCCTGGTATGAGTTACGGGGTGACGGATCCGTTCGGTTACAATATTGTCGATCAAGGGGTGCACATTCACGATTTTCACGCAACCCTCCTTCACTTGCTCGGAATCGATCACGAACGCCTGACCTTTAAGTATCAAGGGCGGCAATTCCGTTTGACGGACGTCCATGGGAAGGTTCTTAAGTCTGTGCTGGCCTAAATGCGGCGGTGCGAAGCTCGGCTATTAAGATTATGAGATTGTATAGAGTTCTTTGTTTGTGGGTTGTGTTGGTTGGCGCTTTGAATGCCGCGGATCGTCCCGCGTTTCTTCACTCGGGGACTCGCGTTGTTTTCTTGGGTGACTCGATCACTGCTGCAGGCGATTTTATTTCAATTGTCGAGGCACAACTGAGATCTCGTTACGGAACGGACGTGCCCGAATTAATCAACCTAGGTTTGCCTAGTGAGACCTGCACCGGTCTATCCGAGCCCGAACACCCCTTTCCCCGCCCAGACATCCATGAACGCCTTGATCGGGCCTTGAGTAAATCAAAGCCGGATTTGGTGGTGGCGTGCTATGGGATGAATGACGGAATCTATTACCCGTTCAGCAATGAACGGTTCGCAGCCTATCAAGCGGGTGTGAGAAAGCTTATCGCCAAGGTTCAAGCTGCTGGGGCTCACTGTTTGATCCTGACTCCTCCGGCATTTGACCCTGAACCGTTCCGAAAGCAAGGGAAGTTGCTGCCGATCAATGCGGAGAAGTTTGCGTGGTTCTCGATCTACGAAGGTTACGATCTTGTGATTCAACACTATGCCAACTGGATTCTCTTAGATTCTGAATTGGGAGTGGAGCGGATCAATGTTCATGATCCGATTCGAGACTTCCTTCGTGACACTCGAATAAATAATCCAGGGTTTTCCCTATCAAATGATGGCGTTCATATGAATCGAGACGGACATCGTTTGATCGCAGCGGAATTGTTGGCATCTTGGGGGGTGGCGTTGTCGTCTCGTCTCCCAGAATCATTGGTAGACTTGTGCCATCGGAAAAACAAAGTGCGTCATGCCTCGTGGCTCTCACATGTCGGGCACAAACGTCCAGGCGGGGAGCCTGGACTTCCATTGGGGGACGCTGAAGCGAAGGTGGCTGAGATTGATGCCGCGATCTCCAAAGCGCTTGCCCATTAAGATATCTTGCCCCCGAGGCACGTCTCTATTTGAGCGTGGACTCGGTTGTTGCGGCTTCTTCTTACGGCAGGCGGGGGCTTAGGTTAGTAGATCGTTTCTGATGATTTTTTCCGCTAAGTGCTGGCCAAGCGTTTGATGAGCCTCAGGCTCCCAATGGATGCCGTCCTGGTCGCTGCTTTGAATCTTGCCGCCGAGGTCTGTGAAGGCACAATTGAGCTCACGGGCCACCTGTTGGTAGTGAGCCCCTAACTGATTTGATTTTTCCGTTCCCCCCTTGAATCGTGCGGCAAGGCTGCCTAAGTGTCCCAGGGGTGGAGGGGCGAGGAGTAAGAGGCGAGGGGGCGCTCCATCAGGGCCGCTTGCGCTTGACTGTATCAGTTCTCCCAGGAGCCGTATACCGCCGGCAATGGCTTTGGGTGATTTATCAAAGTGGGCTTTGAGATCGTTTGTTCCTAAAAGGAGTATGATGAGATCAATCGGGCAATGCGAGTCGAGGCACGGAATCAGGGCGTCTTTGCCATTGGGATACGCTTCGATGGGATCGACCCAAACACTTGTCCGGCCATTCAGCCCTTCTTCGATAACCTTTATGTTCCTGCCGAGTTCGGACTGCAAGATGCCTGTCCATCGAATCGACTCAGGATAGCGCCTTCCGTCTTTTGGATTATATCCCCAGGTATTTGAATCGCCGAAACAGACAATGCTTTTCATTTGAATTATCGAGAAAAAAAGAGCCCTCCACGCGAAGGTGGAAGGCTCTTTCATGAATGATGTGAATCTCGCTTAGAGTCGTTTAAACGGCCTCTTCGCCGCGTTCGTCCGTTCGAATGCGGATGGCTTCTTCGACGTTTGAGACAAACACTTTGCCGTCACCGATTTTACCGGTCTTGGCGGCTTTAACGATGGCTCCTGCGGCGGCGTCGACCTGATCATCTCCGACGACAATCTCGATCTTGATCTTAGGCAAGAAGTCTACGGTGTACTCACTGCCACGGTAGATCTCGGTGTGACCCTTCTGTCGGCCAAATCCTTTGACCTCGCTGACGGTCATTCCTTCAATACCAACTTCGCCTAAGCTCTCTTTTACGTCCTCTAATTTGAATGGCTTGATTATGGCTTCTATTTTTTTCATCGATTCTAAATCTACTAGTTGCTTGCCGAGCTACAGGTGACGAGGCCGTGCCCAATAAAGTGCTTCGGAGCTGATAGACCTTGCCACGAAACGTTTTTTGTCGGCAATCTTTAATTTTTTGGTGGCATTTGTTGAAGAAGGAACCGCCCTGCGGCGAGCGGTTCCTCTGACAAAAGGTTTCCTTAGCTCGTATAACCGGTTTCGCCGTGGCTACTGAGGTCGAGTCCGGCTTCTTCTTCCTCTTCATCGACTCGGAGACCGATAATCTTGTCGATGACGAAGAGAGCGATTACAGACACCACGCCACTCCAGACCATCGTCACCACGACGCTCTTGAATTGAGCCATGACCTGTGCGCCGATTGATTCGAGCTCAAGACCTGCACCACCGAAGGCTGGGGCAGCACACACGCCGGTGAGGATAGCTCCTACAATTCCGCCTACTCCATGAACTCCAAACACATCCAAGCTATCGTCATAGCCGAGCGCGGATTTTATTGTGGTGGCCGCGATGTAACATATGATTGCAGATGCCAAACCAATGATGATTGCTCCGAGCGGTCCTGCGGTTCCTGAGGCTGGTGTGATGGCAACCAAACCGGCAACAGCTCCTGTTGCGGCTCCAACAGCCGTTGGCTTGCCGCGTGCAATCCATTCGATCAATGCCCAAACGACAACGGCCGTTGCGGTTGCGATCTGGGTGACGAGGAGAGCCATCCCAGCGGTTCCGTCTGCGGCAAGCTCGCTTCCGGCGTTGAATCCGAACCAACCAACCCAGAGCATAGAAGCACCAATGACGGTCATTGGGACGTTGTGAGGGTGCATTGCGCTGGAACCGAAACCGCGTCGTTTACCGATCATGATACAGGCGATGAGGCCTGCGATTCCGGCGTTGATGTGAACCACTGTGCCACCTGCAAAGTCGAGGACGCCCCAATCCCAAAAAAGGGCGCCGTCACCGGACCAAGCCATGTGACAGATTGGGAGGTAGGAGAGGGTGACCCAAACGATGCTAAAGATGACCATCGCGCTAAACTTCATGCGTTCTGCGAAGGCTCCAACCATCAGCGCTGGCGTAATGATAACAAAGGTCATCTGAAAGGTGACGAACACGGCCTCCGGAATGCTTCCTGAGACACTTTCAGGTGTCAGTCCACTGAGAAATGCCGTCCCAAGGCCGCCGACGAGGGAATTCAGATTGAATTCTCCGGCGACCATTCCATCGGTATTGAATGCCATACTGTAACCATAAATGACCCAGAGAAGGGTCATGATCCCTGCCATGGCGTAGCATTGCATTAGGATTGAAAGGATGTTCTTGCTGCGGACGAGGCCACCGTAGAAGAGCGCTAAGCCGGGGAGGGTCATGAAAAGGACTAAGGCCGTTGCTACAATCATCCAGGCGGTATCGCCGGAGTTGATTTCGGGAGCCGCTTCTTCAACCGCTTCAATTGCGGTTGGTGCTTCAGGTGCCTGAGCGTGGGCTTCCCAAAATCCTGTCCCTAGGAGCAGGCAAGCCATAATGATGAAGCTGAGTATCGATTTGTTCATGTTCTGTTTGGACCGTAGTTTAGTTGCTTTTCTCGTTGTATCCTGAGGCACGAAGTCTCCAGAGGGTGATCTGGTGACGAATTCCGAGCTATCGATTTCGCGATGCACGGAAGAAACCGTTACCGTTCGTGATTCGAATGATGATGATTTTTCATCGTTACCATGCATGTTGCACCAGCCGTGCCAAGATGCTTGGTTAATCGAAGGGGTGGGTGGGTAAGGTGTTTATAGTAAGTGGTTTAAGGTTGGTAACTTTTAATCATGAGGCCGATTTGAGCTAGAGAAAGTGGTTAGTTTTGATCACTAGTGTTGTTTGTGACCAGGGGGCGTTGGTTTCTTTTCATCAGAGCGGCCAAAGTGGAAATTGGGGGAGACCGGTGTTTATATCTTACCGAATCAATGAATTCTTTGGTCTGACCTGGGAGCTGCTTTTCCGAGAGGGATCTGATTGTTGGAACATTTTTGTTCGTTTTCCCGTGTCTTCCTGATTGATCGGAATCAGAGGAGGCGGCAGGATCTCGGGAATCATTGTTTAGAGGACTGATCGCAGTGTCGGATCGTTTTTATACAACAGGTGGCACCTTGAGCCAGAATGCCCCGTCCTACGTGGAACGGCAGGCTGATCGTGCTCTCTTGGACGGACTAGAGCGAGGGGAGTACTGCTACATTCTGACATCTCGCCAGATGGGCAAGTCGTCCCTGATGATTCGAACCGCGAGTCGCCTGCGGGGAGAGGATGAATGTGACGTGGCGGTCCTGGATTTGGCTGCGGTGGGACAGAATTTGAATCCGGAGCAATGGTATGATGGGATGTTGCTCCGTTTGGGCAGGCAGTTGGGAGTCGAGGACGAATTTGATGATTTCTGGTTGGATAACCCTCGTCTCGGTCCAGTGCAGCGATTTTTTGAGGCCCTCTATCAAGTGGTCCTGGTCAAGAGACAGCGGCGATTGATTCTCTTTGTGGATGAATTAGATACCGTACGAAGTCTGCCTTTCTCGAGTGACGAATTCTTTGCCGCGATTCGGCAATGCTTTAATGAGCGCTCGCAAGACCCGGTTTGGAAGCAGTTGAGCTTTTGCTTGCTGGGGGTTGCAACTCCGTCGGACCTGATTAAGGATCCTCATATTTCCCCCTTCAATATCGGTCGTCGTATCGTTCTCGAAGATTTCAAGAAGGATGAAGTCGCAAAACTCGTTGCTGGACTTGAAGCTGATGATCGTGGCGAGATCTTGTTGGAGAGAATCTTCGGATGGACCAACGGGCACCCCTATCTAACCCAACGCTTGTGCCGGGCGGTCGCGGAACAAAACCGGAGTGAGGACGCAGCGTCGGTGCTGCAACCCGGGACCGTTGACGGTATCTGTCATCGTCTTTTCCTTAGCAATAGAGCGAAGGAACGCGATGATAATCTCATCTTCGTACGAGAGCGTCTGTTGCGAAGTGATCATGACCGGGCTGCTGTCCTTGATCTTTACCGGAAAGTTCGTTCGGGCACGCCCGTGGTTGATGATGAAACGAATCCCTTGATTGGTACCCTTCACTTGTCTGGGGTCACTCAAATCGACAAAGGAAAGCTGAGGGTTAGAAACAGGATTTACCGGCATGTCTTTAGTCCTGCTTGGATTCGAGCGACCATGCCGGATGCCGAGAAACGGCGACAGAAAGAGGCGTATCGTCGAGGTGTCATCAGGACAACGGCGTTGGCTACGGTTGTAGTCGTTCTAATGGTTTATCTTGCTGGGATGGCCTATATTCAGAGTCAACGAGCGCAGGCGCGTCTGATCGCTCAAAATACTGACAATGGATCTCGCCTCCTGGCGGAGGGGGACAATTACGATGCGCTTGCTTGGTTCGCTGAAAATCTCAAACTCACAAAAGAGGGTTCAGTAGATGAGGTACTTGGGCGACAGCAATTTGCCGCCGTCTTGAGGCATAGTCCGCGATTGGTGGAGGTACTGCCCCACAATAGTGCAGTCAGGCATCTTGGCTTTAGCCCGGACGGGAGGTACTTAGTGACCTCGAGTGACGATCAAGCTGCTCGTGTTTGGGACCTATCCACTGGGACTCTGAAGTTCCCGCCTTTGTCGCATGGGAGCAGCGTTGTCTACAGTGAGTTTAGTCCAGATGGAGCGCGCTTGGTAACCGCTAGCTCGGATCAGTCTGCTCGAGTCTTTGACATGGGCACAGGGGCAATGATCGGTGTAGCCATGCATCACGACTACGAGGTGGTTCAGGCGATTTTTAGTCCAGACGGAGCGAACGTTGCCACGGCGAGCTTCGATGATACGGCACGACTATGGAGTGCGGAAAGTGGTCTGCCAGTGAGTGAGCCGCTGAAGCATCGTTATGCGGTAAATCAGATCGCCTTTAGCCCCGACGGCAAGTATCTTGTTAGTGCGAGTAAGGACGGAACCGCACAGGTGTGGTCGACGGATGCTGGGACGGCGACACCTTACCGCGTCTTAGAGCATGACGATCCAGTCAATGCTGCCAAGTTTAGCCCGGACGGGCGCTTTGTAGCGACCGGTTCTGACGATGGCAACCTTCGTCTTTGGTCCTTAGAATCTGGTGAAGTCGATTTTACCCTTTCTCATCCGGCGGCAGTGAAGTCGCTCAATTTCAGTCCGAGCGGAACTGTTCTGGCGACGGGAGGGCTTGATGGTTTGGTGAGGCTTGTCGATCTCGAGACTCGCCAAATGCAGGCCTTGCCACTGCTTCACCGAGACCAATTAGTGCGGGTTGTCTTCAGCCCTGCGGGTGACCTTCTCCTTTCAGTGACCGCGGGAAATGAGGCGCGTGTTTGGGATGTGGCAAGTGGACGTCCGGTGTCGCCGCCGTTCCGGCATCTCGATCATATTTATGATGCGAGCTTTGATGAGACGGGACGACGAGTCGCTACCGCCGGTGCAGACAATCTGGCGAAGATTTGGGACCTCGCCGGCGTCAGTGCTCGAGCAAGCGAATGGACTGAGACCTCGGAGGTTCGTGCCGTTGCTTATTCTCCGAATGGAGAGTTCGTTGCCTACGGGTTAAGAAACGGAAAGGTTGCTGTTCGCAATGCGAATTCTGGGGCAGAACGGTTCACTGGGGGGCTTCAGCACGGCGGTGAAGTGGTCTTTCTTACGTTTGCTCCGGACTCGAATACGCTGCTTTCTACCGGCTTTGGAGGGAAGGCGCGTCTTTGGGACATGGAGTCTGGCGAGCAGAGGCACGAGTTTCATCATGAGGATTCGATAAACTTCGCTTGTTTTAATGGGATGGGGAATCGGCTCATCACAACGAGCCGTGACCGAAAGGCGATCGTCTGGAATGTGCAGACGGGCAAGGCTTCGATTCCTCCCGTCGAGCATGACTACTCTGTGGTGAATGCCGGCTTCACCACCGGGGGACGGGAGTTTGTCACGGCGAGTGCTGATAACTCCGTTTACGTTTGGAGCACTCTGTCAGGGAAGCGAGTTCGGGGGCCTTTTCGAACGGGATATTCCTTAGGGAAGCCGGCTATGGATAAGAGTGGCGAACGTTTTGTGGCTCTTTCAGCGGAGTCGGTGGCACGTGTTTATAGCTTAGCTGATGGTCGGCCCCTTTCTCAAGAGATCGTACATCGGGCTCCTATTCGGTACGTGAGCTTTGACACAGAAGGACGACGAATTGTTACCACGAGCGATGACTACACCGCCCGTATCTGGGATGCGTGGGAGGGGAATCCCATCTCTCCGCCCCTCAAACATCGGGGGCCCGTCTTGCGGGCGGAGTTCAGCGGGAATGACCATCAATTATTGACTGTTGGGTCAGATGAGACGGTGAGGCTTTGGTCAGTGCGGAACGGGGCTCCTTTGGCGCCAGCGCTGCGGCACTCCCGGCCGGTGTCTCTCGCCAGTCTTGATCCGCTGTCGCAGAGCCTTCTTACAGTCAGCAGTAACCGGGTGATTCAATGGGGCCTCTCTGCTGAGCAACGCGCTAAACCTGTCCTGCTGCGAGAGGCGGAATTGCTGTCTGGGAGACGCCGTGACATGACGGGCGAATTGATGGGAATGAGTTCGACAAATTTGTTGGATTCATGGGCGATCCTAGAGAGTTCGCATCCTGAACTATTCTCGGTGAATGATGAGCAACGGTTTGACTGGCACGCTCACGGCTTTAGAGCTGCGATCAAGCGACAGGATGTATTCGGCTCAGGCTTTCATCTTGTAGCGATGGAGGCGTTCGGTGATAAGTTTGCCAATGAAAGGGAGTTATTGATCGATCAGCAAATGCAACTCGTTTCGAGACTTGCAGGGTCCGAGGAAGGGAAGGCTGGCGTAAGACTCGTAGAGGTTGGCTACATGTCGAGACTGGGGAAACGATTGCCCAAGCGTGCCGAAGGGATGAGTGCAAGGTTGGTTGACTTGTCTCATTTCTACAACGGACATCTTGAAGATTCTTGGCAGCTCACCGGCAACGCAAAGAATAATCTAGAACAGATCTCAGCCGGGCTGAATCGGCTAGGCGGGGTTGATTTTGATGTGCGAGGCGTCGTACAGCTTTCTAGTCGCCGCTTGGACCAAAATTCAAGGCGGCAATTTCCAAAGTCGATCAGCGGTATTGAGATCGGACAAGCATGTGAGCGTGTGCACTTTCTGCTCGCTGCTGCCTATCCTTCAGCTGAAGGCGAGATTGTTGGCACTGTTACCTTTAACCTTTCGGACGGTAAGTCACTTGAACGAGCAATTGCCTACGGGGTCGATTTGAGCGATTGGTGGTTTACGAGAGAGGGTGCAGAACGTGATGAAGGAACGACAATTGTCTGGAGTCAGAGAACTGCCCCGAATCGTTTGATTCGTCTTTTTATTATGACTGTTGGACTGCCTGAGGGCGTGAAAGGACTGAAGTCAATTGATCTTGATAGCGGCGATGCCGATTCCGCTCCATTTTTTCTCGGTATTACTGTTGAGTAGCTGATTCGAGCTCTTTTGATTTTTTGGGTTGTCATATTTTTGGGTTTCTGTAACTTTCGCGTTCCTTCTCGCACTCCGTGCGGGTAGCGCTCACGGGGTTGGTTTGAGGGGAGACCTTCGGTTGTTCCCGTGAAATGGTTGGTTTGGGGTCGTAGCTCAATTGGTAGAGCACCACAATGGCATTGTGGGGGTCAGGGGTTCGATTCCCCTCGGCTCCACCAAACCTTCCCCGGGGTTGTTTCTCAAATGCCTGTCTTTGCCTTCTTTAGGCGCTGGGATTGGAGTTTTGTGGGTCTACACCAAAGAATGGGGATTTGAGTTTTTGTTGGTTTCCAGTTTT
>CAJXVR010000293.1 GCA_913061285.1 uncultured Verrucomicrobiota bacterium
ATCTACACTAGATCGCTCGTCGGCAGCGTCAGATGTGTATAAGAGACAGTTCCTCGTCTATGCCATGTATGTCCTGCTTGGCATTCTCCTATTGAGTCGTTTTATGACCCATCAATGGTCCGAGGGGCTCTCGGCAATCCGCAGCCCTGTAAACACCAAAGTCGAGGTCGGCAATCAGCAGAACATCGAGATATCCATTCAGAACAATAGTCCGTTCTCGACGCCCTGGATGATCTTCGAAGAATCTTTTCCCAAAGAACGTTTGGGGCAAATGCCCCAAAAGCTCTTGATCAAGGGCCAGGGTATCGGAATCACAAGTCTTCAGGCCGGCGATCGCCATCACCTCAGTTACAAGATCACGTTCAAACAACGGGGCTACTACCAACTCGGCCCACTCCTCGTCGAAACTGGCGACCTTTTCGGATTACACCGAACCTTTCGAATCATTACGGATCCCGAATTTGTCCTTGTTATTCCCCAAGTGATTCCTTTGCGACGTTACCAAATCGCCTCCCGACGCCCGCTTGGTGAGATTCGGATCGCGCACAGACTTTTCGAGGACCCCACGCGAATCGCAGCCGTTCGCCCCTATCACCCCGGAGATCCGCTCAATCAAATTCATTGGAGCGCTACCGCCCGCACTGGCACCCTTCATAGTCGCATCTATGACAATTCGTGTGTGGCAGGGGCCACTCTTCTCCTCGATTTTCATGACGACGCCTACCAGGGAACAGGATCGAGCGTTGCCAGCGAACTCGCGATCATGACAGCCGCATCTCTAGCAAATGCCCTCTTCGAAGACGGCCACCAAGTTGGACTCGTCTGCAACGGTCGCGACGCAGCAGAACGAATCAAGCACGACGGCTGGGTCGGTCATTTCACGACGAGGACGGACGCGCAAACCAAGGCACACCACTCCCAGTCGAACGCCCGGCTACAACCACTGATTGTTCCCACCCGAAAAGGGGCGGAACAACTGACAACGATCCTCGAGACCCTTGGAAGGCTCGAAACGAGTGATGGTCTTCACTTTGCGCACCTCATTCAAGAGGCCAGGCAGTTAATCCCACGGGACGCAACGATAATCCCAATCCTTCGAGATGTCTCCCCCGAAACCGCCGTGGCACTCGGAATGCTGAAGAGACAGGGCTATTCGGTGACCGTCGTCATCATTCAATTCGACGAAGGCTTCAGCCCAGAGTGGGCAAAAACCCCGAGCTGGGCCGAACCGATCGTCGCACAAGGAATTGACTTCATCACGGTTTCCAACGAGCAGGAGCTCGGGGAGCTGTCCACTCACGCACTCTCGCTATAGGTCAATCGACGATCGCCCAACGGGGCTTGTCGCCGTGAACCAGAATCGATAGGGTTCCTTCCACAAAGCGAACGAGAATTCGAATGTTCAGCCGTTAGACCATGAAACTTTGCCGATTCACAACTACAGAGAAGGAAGCCAGAATTGGAATCATCGACGACTCAGAACGTCTCATAGATCTCACCGAACGGAAGATTCGGCTCCTTAGCGACGTTCTCGAACAAGAGAGTCCAGCCGAGTATCTAAGAGCGATTGATCTAACCGGACTCCCCCAACACCCACTCGATTCTGTCACCCTCTTGCCTCCGGTTGATCGTCAAGAAGTCTGGGCTGCCGGTGTCACCTATTTCAAGAGTAAGACAGCGCGAATGGAGGAATCTGATTTTAGCGCAACGGCCTACGATAAAGTCTATGACGCCGACCGACCCGAGATTTTTTTCAAGTCGGTCCCCGAGAAAGTGGTCGGTCCCAATGCTGAGGTAGGTATTCGCAAAGATGCTACCTGGAACGTGCCGGAACCAGAGCTCGCCCTGGTGTTAAACAGCCAGGGATCCATTGTCGGATACACAATTGGAAACGACATGAGTTCACGAGACATTGAGGGCGAAAACCTACTCTACCTTCCCCAAGCAAAAGTCTACGACAAGTCTTGCGCCCTAGGCCCTTGGATCGTTCTCGGTCAAAGCGAATCTGAAGCTCGAGAATGGGAAATATCGATTAGAATCGAGCGCACAGGCAAAACAAAGTTTTCCGGCAGCACTTCAATCAACCAGATCAAGCGTCAGTTCTCCGATCTCGCCGGATATCTCCTGCGCAGCCAGACTTTCAACCGAGGGGCCATTCTCCTCACCGGCACAGGGGTGGTTCCAGGCGACGATTTCACCCTAGTAGCCGACGACCACATCCAGATCTCGATCTCGGGTATTGGGACACTAGCGAATTCCGTTTGCGTGGTTTAATGCATCATTTCGGCCCCAGAGCCGGCTGAAAGTGGCTAAAGCAGACGGTTTAATCCCACTTCCGCTTTGACAGAAGCTTTGGCGGTTTGGCAATCTGCGCCCAGATTTTGTCCGGTATTGCTACAATTCCGAGGCACTGATCGGATATAACTGCACAAATAGATCAAACCAAATCAATGTCTTTACTTGAAGGAAATCTCTTGGTCGCCCAGTCAGGGGGACCAACGGCCGTCATCAATGCCAGTGTCGCTGGTGTGATTCAGGAAGCCGGCAAACACACCCAAATCGGGGAGATCTACGCAGGACGCAACGGGATCCTCGGAATTCTCAACGAGGATCTCTTCGACCTCAACGAGGAGATGGCCAAGTCGATCGAAGCCCTCAAACACACTCCAGCTGCGGCATTGGGCACCTGTCGCTACAAGATCAATTTCAAAACAGATCCGGAGCAGGCAGCGAAGGATATGGATCGACTTTTCGAAGTCTTTCAGGCGCACAACATTCGCTTTTTCTTCTATGCTGGCGGGAATGACTCACAAGACACCTCAAACAAGATTCACGAGGAAGCGGTCAAACGAAACTACGAGATGAGAGTGATCGGGGTTCCCAAAACAATCGACAATGATTTACCCCACACTGATCACTGCCCAGGATTCGGATCCGTCATCAAATACAATGCTGCTTCCGTCATGGAAGTAGGAGCTGACGTCGCCAGTATGGCAACCGATGACGGTGCATGCTGTATCATTGAAGTCATGGGACGTTCTGCTGGGTGGATCGCCGCCGGGACGGTGCTTGCCAAGCGAGCTCAAGATGATCCGCCACACATTATTCTTCTCCCTGAGATCCCTTTCGATGAGGACGCATTTCTCGAACGAGTCCAAAAGACCGTTTCTGAAACCAAGTATTGTATCGTCGTCGTTGGGGAAGGTCTGAAGAACGCAGCCGGCGAAGAGATTGCTGCGGACAAAGACCGACTCGATGCCTTCGGTCATCCGGTCTTGTCAGGAGCGGCTGATAGGCTGGCTGAAATCGTTCAAGGACGGATCAATCTTAAGACAAGAACCGTGAAATTCGGGTACGCCCAGCGTGCCGCTGCTCACTACGCCAGTGCCATAGACGCCCAAGAGGCAGTAGCCTGTGGGAAGGCTGCAGTCAAAGCAGCTATTTCGGGCAAAAGCGGCTATATGGTCAAGATCGTCCGCGTCAAAAGCGATCCCTATGAGTGGTCAACGGGCCTGCAACCTCTTTCCGATATCGCCAACGTCGAACACTTCATTCCTCGTGATTGGATTGAAGAAGACGGGTTCCTACCGAATCAGAAATTCATCGACTACGCACGACCTCTCATCGAGGGCACGAACGAGGTCCCTTCTGAAGGAGGACTGCCAAAGTTCGTTACGCTCGTAAAGACGGCGGTAGAAAAGAAACTCGCTGCCCGCTAAGCCAACGGACGCCTAACAAATCAATCGAAAAAGTCTCACAAGGTGCGCCTTGTGAGACTTTTTTCTTTACCGAGCGATCACGATGAAAATGGCAATCCCTAGTCCGATGCGATACCAACCAAAGGCGATAAAGGTATTGCGCTGAACGTAAGACAAGAGCCATTTCACAACAACGAACGAAACGATCGCCGACACCACAAACCCAAGAGCAACCATCCCCCAATTTTCACCTCCGCCATCCACCGCGGGCGATGTCAATGCCTTGAGTATTTTATATCCGCCGGCAGCAAGCATGGTGGGAATACCAACGAGAAACGAGAACTCCGTCGCGGCAGGGCGACTCAATCCCAAGATCAGCGCTACGAGAATAGTCGTACCAGAGCGCGAGGCACCTGGAAACACCGCTGCAACCAACTGCCCAAGGCCGACAAGGATAGCAATCTTCCAGGTAATCTCATTAGTTAACGCCCGCCCAGCAACGCCTTTTTCAACCACTAGGAACAGAATCCCTCCTACCAGCAATGCCCAGGCTATCGGACCAGCAGTATCCGGAAGCGTGAAGCCGTTCTCTTCGAGCAGGAACCCACCAACACCCGTGATAAAGAACGCCGTACTTATCTTGATAATAAAGTCCTGCGTCTCTTTCTGCCGCCATTCAAAGCACACCTGCCTCAACCGATCAGGAAACAAGGGAAGGACAGCCAAAACAGCCCCTGATTGAATAACCACATTGAAGAGATCGGATTGAACCGGCAACCACTCACTAAAGAGCAATTGTGACAACAGGAGATGTCCAGTCGATGAAATCGGCAGAAATTCAGTGATTCCTTCGACTATCCCTAAGATTACGATTGCGACCCATTCCGGCATGCCGTCTATTGACGGGATAATTACCGGTCTGACAAGTCCAATTCTTGTAAGAGTCGAGTGCCGATCACTTGGCGATTCAATGAAAAGCGCTCAAACCAACGCGACTGCAGGTCATCATCGTCCAGGAAAATGCCTCGTTTTTGCAGACCTTCTCCACTAGATTTTAGGGAACATAAATCGAAGCCCTATGAGCCACGTCGACAGCTACCGACAAAACGAAGACTATGCCGACTTCCTAGAATCGTGGGACGCCGCTTTTTTTTCCAAGTATACCAAATCGTTGGCTGCTCATGCAAAGCGCGGTACGATTCTTGATGTCGGTTGTGGCGTCGGGCAGGTCGTCAAAGCGCTTCGAGATCAGAAACTTGATGCCGAGGGAGTAGATGTATCAGAGCCCAATATCCGTAACGCAACTAAGCACGTTGGACATTGCTCACTTTACGACGGCGTAACGCTTCCCTTTTCTGAGAACCAATTTGACGCCGTCGGTGCATTTAACGTCTTGGAGCATGTTGATGAACCGGAGCGCTTCATTTCGGACCTCGTCCGGGTGCTAAAACCAGGAGGCACTCTCATCATTTCTAGCCCCAATTTCCTGCGAGTACTCGGATTCCGCGACTACCACCCTAGAATGCGCGGCTTACTCAACAAGTGCCGTAACGCCATCCGCATGTTGCAAATTGCAACACAGATCCAAAGGGATCCAAAAAACGTTCAGTTCGAACGAATGGCACCGATTATCAAGGAACCCTTCACGCCAGACGATGACGCGATCGTAGTCACGAATCCTCTCCATATGAAATTCTTCGTTGAGCAAGCGGGCGCCAGCGTCAGTTCGATCGCCTGTACCGACCGAGAGGTCTCCCCAGTCATCGACTGGGGATTGAACCTTCCCATTCTAAAACTACTCTGGTTCAACAGCTTCGTGATCGCCCAAAAACGAGGAGCAAGCGATCGGCACTAAGCATCGTTTAGAATCCAATCTTGGCCAGACTCAAAGTCCGGTAGGATGATCCACGAAGGAGCACTTCAGAGAGAACCGCTTCGCCAGGTGTTCCGAGAGAGCACGAACACCGAAGGTCTCTGTCGCATAGTGGCCGCCATAAATGACGTTAATCCCCAGTTCCTCAGCCAATGCATGGGTCCAATGAGGGCCCTCCCCAGTAATGAAGGTGTCGACACCTTCGGCAGCAGCAATTTTTAACTCAGCGCCTGCGCCTCCTGTCACGATGCCAACGGCACGACACTGATCGCCACCTCCAGAGAGAACCACCGGAGGATGTCCAAGGGTTGTTGTCATTCGTTCCACCAGCGCCTTCACAGACCATCTCGTTTTTGCCTTGACCCCAAGGTTTCTACCTCGATCAAAGAAAAACGGCTCCAAGGTCTTTAATCCAAGAGCCTTAGCAAGAAGCACATTGTTTCCGAATCGGGGATGCACATCTAAGGGGAGATGCGAACTATACAATGCTAGACCAGATTGAACCAACAGCTCCATGAGCTCATAATTCCGTCCCACCCATGGCTGTTTGGAAGACCAAAACAGCCCATGATGGACAATCATCAAGTCGGCCCCAAGGGAAACAGCCTTTCGAACGGTCGCAAGCGAGCCATCGACCGCGGCCACGACATGAGATACCCCGATTCGATTCTCCACTTGAAGCCCGTTCACTGCGCCCGACCAATCTTCAATCTCGTCGACCTTCAGAAGACGATCACAATATTCCGAAATCTTTCTCAATGATACTCCACTCACCCTTTCATCCAAGCAAAGCACTGAGACCAAGCCAAGATCAACCGCCGAATTATTCCGTCCTCCAAGGCCCAAATCGGGTGGAAATATTTTGTTACGATGATTGAAATCCATGATACCAAGGATATAGTCCGCTTCGATTTTTCAATAATGAATGAGCCCTCGTCCCACAATAGTCCTTGGTCCATAGATTCAGCTAAGGATCTCTATCATATCGAGCGTTGGGGAGCCGGTTACTTTGATATCAATGCCTCCGGGCACGTCGTGGCCCGGCCTGATCCCAAACAGCCGTCCAATATCGAAATCACCGAGATCGTCGCCGAGGCAAAAAGGCGAAATCTGAGATTTCCGATGCTTATTCGCTTCCAGGACATTCTTCGCCACCGAGTGAGAACCATCAATCAAGCCTTCACGAACGCGATCGAAGATTGCGACTATCAAGGGCGTTACCGAGGGGTTTTTCCGATTAAGGTCAACCAACTTCGAGAGGTTGTCGAAGAAGTTCTCAAGGCTGGTAAACCCTACGGATTCGGATTGGAAGTTGGCAGCAAGCCTGAACTTTTTGCAGCCCTCGCGCTTCAAACAGAACCCGACAGTTTGCTGATTTGCAATGGATACAAGGATCCCAGTTTCATTCACATGGCTCTCATGGGAATCAAATTAGGGAAGAGAGTCATCATGGTGATCGAGAAACTCGAAGAGCTCGGTCAGATCATCGAAATCTCGCGAGAAACGGGTGTCCGCCCAATTATTGGGATCCGTGCGAGACTACTCAGCAAGGGGGCTGGGAAATGGGCCGATAGTAGCGGAGAGACAGCAAAGTTTGGACTGAGCACAGCTGAACTTGTCAGCGCTGCCGATCGACTCAAGGCAGAAAAGATGGAGGATTGCTTTCAACTTCTCCATTTTCATATTGGATCTCAGATTCCTGATATCCAGTCGATCAAACGAGCCACTCAAGAGGCGACCCGTCTCTATACTCAACTCCACAAGATGGGCTTCCCAATCAAAACCATTGATGTTGGAGGTGGTCTCGCGGTCGACTACGATGGGAGCCGAACGGCTGCCAACAGTTCGACCAACTATTCCCTTCAGGAATACGCCAACGATATCGTTTTTCATATTGGTGATGTCTGCAATGCTGAGAAGGTCCCTCATCCCGAGATTACCAGCGAAAGTGGTCGGGCAATTGTCGCACATCACAGCACCCTTGTAGTCGAGGTTTTCGGCTCCATCGAAAAAGGATCGCCGCAGTGCCAGTTTAGCTACGGAACTAGCGAGCACGCTGTGATCAAAGAACTTCTGGAGATTCGAGACAACCTGTCGAGCCTCAACAAGCTCGAAGCGTTCCATGACGCGATGGAAAGAAAAGACGATGCGCACCACATGTTCAACCTGGGGATCATCGACCTTCGTGATAAGGCGAAGATCGAGACACTCGCCTGGGAAATCTGTCGGTCAGTAAAGTCTAGTTTCAGCAATCAAGACTTCGTTCCAGAGGAAATCCGAAGTCTGGAGGAGAAAACTGGAGATCAATACCTCTGCAATTTTTCAGTCTTCCAATCCCTGCTTGATCACTGGGCGTGCGATCAGCTTTTTCCAATCATGCCGATAACGCGCCTTGACGAAGCGCCAACAAAAGACACCACACTAGCAGATATTACCTGCGACTCCGACGGCCAAATCAATCAGTTCATTGACCGTGAAGGGAGTAAGGATACCCTAAGATTGCATGACCTGCACCCGAACGACACCACCAAATCGCCATATTATCTCGGATTCTTTCTGATGGGTGCCTACCAGGATATCATGGGTGACCTCCACAATCTCTTTGGACGTGTGAACGAGGTTCACATCTTCCTCGATAGGGACGAACCCTGTGGTTATTACATTGAAGAGGTGATTCCAGGTAACACGATTGAAGCCTCACTACAATCGGTTCAATACGATAACAAGGAACTTAGACGCCAGCTAAAGACTCAAGTCGAACTGGCTATCGAAGAAGACCGACTAAAGCCATCTGAAGGGATGCGTCTCCTAAGTGACTACAATTCCGGCTTGAACGATTACACCTATCTGAAATTCTAAGAAACTCGCCCATGTCGCCGTCGAACCCAACATCGGAACTTCTTCGTTCCCTCGGAAAGATGCTCCGTGGGCTCTCGGCGTTGTTCTGGGGCGTCCCCCTCGTCTTGATCTCCAGTGTCCAGAGTCAAACCCTCGGAGGAGCGAGAGAGCTAGGACTCATTATTCCCTGCCTAGCGAACTTGCTTCTCGTCTTCGGATTAACTCAGTTGTCTTATTTTAATCCCCAAGAACGAATCTGGAGAGAAGCCATCGACCGCGCGAAAATGCTGGCTATCGTCAATGCTGGGCTCTCCCCTTTCCTCTACTTTTGGGCCCGGCTACCCGAGGTTCCGCTCTACACCATCGCTGTCGATTTGCTTTATCTTTCTTCCCTCGTATTCCTTTACAATTTCAACCTCGTTATTTTCCGCCTCACCGCAATGTTGCCGGACGAGAGCCTCCGCAGCGATGCTAAGATTTTCACTCAGCTAAATCGATCGATTCTCGGATCGATAACGCTAATGACCCTGGCCTATCTCGTCATTCTCCGGATTGGCGCCGCCCCTGTCTTTCTGCACCAAGCAATCGAAATCCTCGAGGCGAGACGATCCTGGTTCGCAATTTTCCTCCTTCTAGCGCCTGTAGCAATGACCATGACCCTTACCTGGAAAGTGAAGGAGCTCGTCATTGACGGTGTGTTTAATAGCGATTATTGGCGCCAGTTTCCGACACCGAAAGAATCTTAACACCCATTAAGAAACTCTTGAAGAAGAGCCAGATTAGCGCCCCGCAAAAATCCGATTCGCCTCTTCTAGGGTCTCTTTCGAGCCGATGTCATACCAGATACCCGGAATTGCCCAAGTATACACAGCTTGACGTGGATACAACCACTGGATCAGCCGCCCCGGCTGTTCCGGATTATTCCCGTTCTCCAAGTAGAGCTTGATCTTCGGAATAACCGATCGAGGATAATAATAGAGCGCCACACCAATCATCGTCGTCGATGGTGATTCAGGTTTTTCTTCAAACGACGTGATCTGCCCCTTCATGTCCGTATGCACCTCACTATACTTCTTCGCAGATTCAAACCGGCCAACGTCATAAACTCCTAGAACTGGCTCATTCAGATCACGGCAGTAATCCCCGAAACCCACTAACGACTGACTAAATAGATTATCACCTGCTACCACCATGAGATCGTCATCAATGCCCTGACTATCAATCACAAAGCCGAGGTCACCGAGAGCACCGAGCCGCGTTGTCTCCGAATCAGAACCGTCGTTAATTATCGTCACCTTGCGAGAAACCGTCCCAGCTTTTCCTGCAGACCATTTCTCGAAGTGCCCTGTGAACCGAGCATTTGAAACGACAATAACTTCGTCGATCGCATCAATGGGCTCCAAATTCTCAAGCGCTCGATCAATCATGGGGCGGCCCGCCACATCAAGAAGTGGTTTTGGCTGGGTCAAGGTGAGCGGGTAGAGCCGCGTCGCATATCCCGCTGCAAGAATCAACAACTTCATATTCGCTCTGAATTAAAGAGAATCCTAGGCCTAGATCGTGCTAGCCACAGATTCGGTTTCTCTCGCATTGTGCCTGTGGCAGGCAGAAATAACTTCCTCACTCGACCGAGCAGCCAGAGCCTCCAATGCGAGCTGCTTCGTGGCAGGCAGATTCACCCTTCTAACCACATCTTTAACAGCCGGAATCATCGGGGCAGAGACACTTAGGTGACGAACTCCCAATCCTACCAACAGTGGCACGAGAACAGGGTCTGCCGCCATTTCTCCGCATACACCGACTGGAATATCGGCCCCTTCGGCAGCACTAACCACTTCTTTGATCAACCTCAAGATTCCAGGATGCGTCGGTTGATAAAGATCTGCAACTCGCTCATTCAGTCGATCCACCGCCGATCCATACTGGATAAGGTCATTCGTACCGATGCTGAAGAAATCGATCTCTCTCGCCAGTACGTCTGAAATCATTGCGGAAGCCGGAGTTTCGATCATGATGCCCACGGGCAAGGATTCATCAAAGGCCGTTTGCTCTTCACGTAATTCTTTGCGGCAATCCTCCAAGATCTTATTGGCGGCCAATAACTCTTCGAGATTCGAGATCATCGGATAGAGCAACCTTATTGAACCGAAAGAACTAGCTCTAAGAATCGCCCTCAGCTGTTGTTTAAATATTTCTGGATGTTTGAGGCAATACCGAATCGCCCTCAATCCTAGGGCAGGATTCGTCTCATGGAGCTCTGCCACCGCATTGGCCACTTTATCAGCTCCCAAGTCAAGGGTTCGAATATACAAAGGGGCATCCTTCAGCTGCAGCGCCGCCGACCGATACGCCTCAAACTGCTGCTGCTCATTCGGAAGCTCCTTGCTGTTCAGAAATAAATACTCGGTACGAAACCTGTCTCTTATACACATCTCCGAGCCCACGAGACCTC
>CAJXVR010000294.1 GCA_913061285.1 uncultured Verrucomicrobiota bacterium
GTTGGATCGCGAGGTCGCCATCAAGGTGTTGCCGCCGTCCCTTGCCACAAGCAAAGAACGCCTGGCGCGCTTCGAACGAGAGGCTCGCGTTCTGGCCCAACTCAACCACCCGAACATCGCCACGGTTCACGGCTTCGATCGGGATGAGGACGTAGCGTTCCTGGTGATGGAGCACGTGGCGGGTGAAGACTTATCGACCCGTCTCAAGAAGGGCGCGATTCCCATCGACGAAACGATCGACATATGTCAGCAAATTGCCGAGGCGCTTTCCGCGGCTCACGCCAAGGGTATCGTTCACCGAGACTTGAAGCCTGCTAACATCATGGCGACAGCCGATGGCTCCATAAAAGTGTTGGATTTCGGTTTGGCCAAATCTACCGACGAAATCCAGTCATCGGGTGACGGGCCCATTGAAGACGATTCGCCGACGATCACCGCCACTTTCACTCAGCCGGGAACGATCCTTGGCACAGCCGCCTACATGTCGCCCGAACAAGCGAAGGGAAAAGCGGTTGACGAACGGACGGATGTTTGGGCCTTCGGTTGTGTGCTGTTCGAATGCTTGACAGGATCCAAAGCATTTGTCGGAGAAGATGCGACTGATACCCTAGCGGGAATCATCAAGGGTGAGCCTGATTGGGCAGTCCTGGATCGTTCGGCCCCGGTCGCCCTGAGGCGATTGGTGCGGCGATGTCTGGTGAAGGATCGGCGTCGACGATGGCATGATGTCGCCGACGCTCGCATTGAGTTGGAGGAGGCCGCGTCCGATACGAACGGGCTGCTCGAAGAATCCAAGCAGGACGAAAACCATGTCCGGGTCAAAGCATTAGGTTTGCCGGCACTTTTGCTGGCAGCCCTAGTGGGGATCACTACGGCCGGCGTCACCTGGTTTCTGAAACCACTCGAGACGGTGCCCGGCTCCGGCGAACCTCGCTCGGTTCGGTCTGAGCTTATTTTGGCGAACGACGCGCGCTTGTTCCAAAAGTTCGCCAACCCCTTTGCTCTCTCGCCGGACGGATCGCGGCTGGCCTATATCCGGGTGGACGACAAAGTCGTTACAGATCGGCAGCTGCATATTCGTGATTTAGGCACGGGGATCGACGTTCAGGCGCCCGATACCTCCGGGGTTGTAGCGCCTTTTTTTTCTCCGGATGGCGATCGGATTGGGTTTGTTTCCGATCGATCCATGATCACCCAGCGTTTGGACGGTGGGGATCGCCGCAAGATCGTGTCGGACAGCCTTCGCGTTTATGGCTTCAATGCGGCGGATTGGAGTGTGGACGGGCACATCGTTTATGCCCAGCCCTGGGAGCGGCCTTTGATGATCGTGGATGAAGACGGACTGTCGCCGCCTCGCGCCTTGACGGAACCCGGTGACGATGAATCGCACAGTCATCCGAGATTTCTTGATGAGGGCCGACTCGTCGGGTTCAGCGTGTTTTCGCGGAGCACGGGGGAAGTGAAGCACGCCGCGGTGGTTCATACCGAGACGGGAGAAACGGAAATCCTGGATGTGGGTCCGTGTAACGAGGTGCGATATTGGAATGGTTTTCTTTTCTGCTCTGTCGGGCAGGAGGTGCATGCGGTCCCCTTTGATTTGAATACGCTTCAGGTGATCGGGCCTAGGAAACCCGTTCTCTCGGGGGTGAGAAGCGGGAGACGAACGGTCTTTGAAGTCGCTAGGAACGGCACAGTGGTCTATCAAACCGGGCACGATTCCAATGAGTCCAAGCAGGGCCTTTTTTGGGTGGAGGAAAATGGCAATATCAGTCCGTTCTCCGAGCGGAGTGGTGAATGGGACGGGTTTGAACTGGCGCCGGATGAGAAACGGGTTGCGGTGATGGTTGAATCCGATATTTGGATCCTCAATACCCAACAGGAAGGAAACCATACACTCCAGCCGCTTGTGCAACATCCGGCGAATGATCACCACCCCGTGTGGTCTCCGGATGGAACCCTGCTTTACTTCTTTTCGGATCGTGAGACGCCGACCGGCGCTTGGGGCATTTGGCGGGTACGAACCGATGATCTGGAATCGGCGCAGCCGGAGTTGATCTACGCCTCCAATTCGTTGGTGCTTTTGCCGGACTCCGCATCTGAAGAAAAGCTCGTTTTGACGGCCTTTGAGCCGAGCGGGGATCCGAATACCGAACGCGTTTTGCAGAACATTTGGGACCTCGTTGACCTTAGGCGGCAAGGTGATATTTGGAGCCTGGATCTTCATCGGGAAGATGCGCGCCCCGAACCCTTGGTGGTATCCCCGGACCTGAAGTTGGGGGCATCGATTTCGCCCGACGGACAATGGTTGGCGTATTCCTCGGATCGGGCGAACACGCGTCAGATTTATGTCAAGCGACTGTCGCCGCCGGGGCCGAGCCTGCCGGTTTCACCCGGCGGCGGTCGGAGTCCTGTCTGGGCGCCGGACGGTCGCACACTCTATTGGCTTTCGGGACCGGCTTGCCTGTATGTTGATTGGTCCGAAGACGGGACACCGGGTACGGAAGTGCGTCGCCTGATGGATCAACAGTTTTTCACCGTGGGGAATACCGATTACTCGATGAGTAACTATGCAGTTTCCCGTGAAGGGCATCGAGGGTTGGTGCTGGCCCGCGATGCGGAATCTGTGATGAAGGAATGGCTCCCGTCGGCGCCGCCGATTACGCTAAACCTCATTACTCATTGGTTTGAGGAATTCACCCGTGGGCAAGATGACGGGAAGTGAGGCGTGTTTCCCCTCGTCGTTGATCTGACAGAACGAGTATTCTTCCAAGTCGGGAATCGATTCTTAGCTAGCGAGGATGGAGGGGAAGCGACGTTCGCGAGCGACCTTTCAGGCCGCGAGCTTCTACACCTGACAAGCACAGGCCTGTGCTTTGTGCGGGAGGGCTTTCAGCCCTTTGGATCTCGCCAAAAGCCAACATCGTCGGCGACAGACTCAACGAGTCCGATGAAATTGGACCGCCTGGACTGACCCGAACTAGTTTCAACTAATCTTTGGGCTGAAGGCCCAACCGCAAAGAGCTTAGGGCTTTAGCCCTACGTCACCTACCTGCCACCCCATGCGGCCTGAGGGGGCGCCCGCAAATTCGCCACCCTTCGACTCAAATTTCCTCGACCCACGAATCGATCCGACCATAATCCACCTCCGTGCTCGGACAAACACTGCTCCACTACAAGATCACCGCCAAGCTTGGGCAAGGCGGTATGGGTGAAGTGTATCGAGCGACGGACACGAAGCTGGACCGAGAAGTGGCGATTAAGCTCTTGCCGTCCGCGTTGGCACAAGACAAGGAACGCCTCGCTCGGTTCGAACGCGAAGCCAAAGTGCTCGCTCAGTTGAATCATCCGAACATCGCATCGGTCTATGGATTCGACCAGGACGGAGAAACCTGGTTCTTGGTCATGGAACACGTCGACGGTGAAGATCTTTCGCAACGCCTTAAGCGTGGCCCTTTGCTTGTCGATGAAGCGATTGAGATTTGCAAGCAGGTGGCCGAAGGGCTTGAAGCGGCCCATGCCAAAGGCATCATTCATCGCGATCTCAAACCGGCGAACATCAAGCTGGACTCCGAGGGCAAGGTCAAGATCCTAGACTTTGGCCTGGCCAAAGCTGCCGCCGAGTCCGCGGCCTCTAGCGGATTAGAGACGGCGGATGTGACAGGCGTTGATTCGGATTCACCCACGATCACAGCAGATTTCACTCGACCGGGGACCATTCTGGGAACAGCCGCTTACATGTCTCCCGAGCAAGCGCGCGGCAAGACATTGGATCAGCGCACTGATATCTGGGCCTTCGGTTGTGTGTTGTTTGAGTTTTTGACAGGCCAACGAGCTTTTGGTGGCGATGATACTACGGAGACTTTGGCTAGTATCATAAAGGGAGAACCTGATTGGGCCGCTCTCCCTCCAGCAACCCCTTTGAGCCTTCGACATCTTCTGCGCAAATGTCTGAGCAAAGACTGTCGTCATCGATTGCGCGAGATTGCCGATGCGCGTCTCGATCTCGACATCGCTCGGGTTGAGGTCTCCGATCCGAGGGATCGGGAGCTTGAAGGGCAGGCGAAGGGATGGCGTATTCATCCTAGCTTGGCGTTGGTCGGGGTGGTGTTGCTTCTCATTGTTGGCATCATGCTAGGTCGCCGTTCCGGGCCAGAGTCCAAACCACAACACAATTCTATTCGTAAACTAAATGTCGAGCTCACAAAAGAAGGGCACTTGAGCCTTGATTCGGGCAATGCCATTCAGCTGTCACCCGATGGGAAGACGCTCGGCTATATTGTCATGGCGGGAGATGAACGCCGACTCATGCTTAGAAAACTGGATAAGCTTAAAGGCGTTGAACTTGTCGAAGCCAGAGGCGCCGATCAGTTTTGTTTTTCGCCCAATGGTCAGTCGATTGCCTTTACTGGGGACACCATGGACTTCCTGATGACGGTGCCAATTTCCGGTGGATTGACCACGAAGATCTGTAAGGTCCATCGTCCTCGTGGGCTCGATTGGGCGGATGGATGGATCTACATTGCCCTAGGACGACAAAACTCAATTTCAAGGGTCGTTGAAATCGGAGGCGAGCCTGTTCGCATCACGAAGAGGGTCGAAGGCGACGATACCCACCGCTGGCCACACGTTCTTCCTGGAGGTAAGGCCATTCTTTACACCTCACAGGTGCGGCCATTCAAGAATGCCGAGTCGAAAATCATGGCGCAGCCGTTGGATGGGGGCGAAGCACGGCTCGTTCGAGATGGAGGGCACGATGCCCGTTATCTGGAAGCGAGCCAGTCGCTAGTTTTTTCTAACGGAGAGAGCCTGCTTGCGGGACGATTCAATTTGGACACATTGACCCTCGCGAACGAGGCCCCCATCCCTGTGATTCAGAGCGTGGCTACCAGCCTCAATGCTGCGGTTCATTTGACAACCTCTCCGGATGGAACTCTGTTATACGTCGATGGCGGCGTCCATGGGAACGCCGAGAATCTTGAGTTTCGATGGGTGGATCGAGAAGGGAAGGAAGAACTTGTTTCAATCCCAGCCGCCTACTACCTGGACTCATTCCGGATATCACCCGCCGAAAATCATCTCGTGTTCGGGCGTTATGACGACGAGGATTCTCACTTATGGGTTTACGATCTCAAGGTGGGGGGAGAGCCGAAACAATTCACCTTTGGAACGGGGAGGAATCAATGGCCCCTCTGGAGTCCCAGCGGGGAGACGATTTTGTATTATTCCTCGAAACATGACGCTCTAGTCACCAAACGTCGCAATGGCTTAGGCGGAGAAAAACCTTTGGAGACGGGCGATAACGATAAGAAATTCCGTCTTCCATACTCGTGGTCTCATGACGGTCGATCAATCTACTATAGAGGGTTTGAGGAGGATAGGCATAGGCCGTTCATAGGCGTTTTGGAACTGTCAGGTGACGACCAGGCAGGGTGGGAGTTGGTTGGAGAATCCGAGTTGAAGTTGGAACGTGGTGATGCTCGTACGGGTACGCTCTCGGCTGATGGTCGTTGGATGGCCTATGAAGCGGGTAAGGATGCGAAATCGCGAATTTTTGTTGAATCCAATGGCTCTCAACGCGGTGTTTGGCTCGTTTCAGTCGGGAATCGAGAATTGGGGAGCCCTCTATGGTCTTCAACGAACCAGGAATTAATGTTTGCCGCGAGAGAAAACCTTGTTTACCGACTTTATTCAACGAGGTTCCGAGAAGAGAATGGCGCCTTCGTCTCGGAGGAGCCCGCTCCCTGGCCGAATGGGAATCTGCGTGACGATGATGCCTATGATATTCATCCTGACGGTTCGCGCATCTTAGTGCTCAGGGAAGCCGACGGGGCCTCTCAACCCATTTCGGAAGTCATCTGCTTTGAGAATTTCGAAACTTATTTGAAGGAGCAGCTGGTACCGACGAAGAGGGGGCTCTAATCGCTTTCTGGGCTTTCTCGGAAGAGGAGGGGGGGCTTGGTGTTCAATGGGCGATCGGACTCCGATTTCCAGTTTGTCCTAGAATCTTCTTTCCCTCTATTCAATCTTCTCGACCCGCGATTCGAATTCCTCATAATTCCTCGGTGCTCGGACAAACACTGCTCCACTACGAAATCACTACCAAGCTTGGGCAAGGTGGCATGGGGGAAGTGTATCGTGCGACCGACACGAAACTCGACCGCGAGGTTGCCACTAAGGTGTTGCCTACGGCCTTCGCTCAAGACAAGGAACGGCTCGCTCGGTTTGAGCGGGAAGCCAAAGTCTTGGCGCAGTTGAATCATGGCAACATTGCTTCGGTCCATGGCTTTGATGAGGATGGGGGAACGTGGTTCTTGGTCATGGAGCATGTTGATGGAGATGATCTTTCGCAACGCCTCAAGCGGGGCCCCGTGCCCGTGGATGAAGCGATCAATATTTGTCGACAGATTGCAGAGGGTTTAGAGGCGGCACATGCTCGAGGAATCATCCACCGCGATCTTAAGCCAGCAAATATCAAGTTGGACTCCGAGGGTAAGGTCAAGGTATTGGACTTCGGCCTGGCCAAGGCCACTGTAGGCCATGGTGGAGATGTGGGGGTAGATTCAGACTCCCCAACCGTCACGGACGCCTTCACGCGACCGGGAACGATACTAGGAACGGCCGCCTACATGTCGCCTGAACAGGCAAAGGGCAAATCGGTGGATGAACGAGCCGACGTTTGGGCATTCGGATGTGTGTTGTATGAATGTCTTACCGGGCGAAGAGCCTTCGCGGGTGAGGACACGACAGAGACGCTTGCAAGCATCATCAAAGGGGAACCCGACTGGAGCGCCATTCCTGTGTCGACTCCCCCACAGGTCTGTTGGCTGCTCCGAAAATGTTTAGCCAAGGATCGTAACGGAAGATTGCGCGATATCGCGGATGCCCGAATCGATCTCGATGATACTAACCTCCACGCGGAAGCTACATCCGATACAGGTTCTGGTTCCAAGCGAAGTCGGTATTTCGTTTCGGCGCTCGTTTTGGTGGCTTTGATTGGGGTGATCCTTGGATGGCTCCTCAAGCCTGACACAACACAACCGGGAACTTCAGATGCGCCTCGTCCTCAACGGCACTATTCGATGGCCTTGGACATGGACGGTGAGCTGGCGAGAACAAACGGCTCGGATGTGCGTTTGTCTCCGGATGGTCGAATGATGGGGATCATTTTTCATGAGGAAGGGGTGGGAAAATCGATGATCTATCTGAAGAAACGGGATGAAGTTTCATTCAAGAAGTTGGAGGGCACCGAGATGGCCATTGATTTCGATTTTTCACCCGATGGGGAATGGATCGTTTTCCGCAGAGAGGGCCCTTCTCCTTATTATCGAATTCGAACGGATTTCTCCGGGCCTCCTATTCTGTTTCTTGGTCATGATGGGGCGTCAAGGGGGGTTAGCTGGTCGAGTGACGGGATTGTTTTTGATTCTGGCTCCCGTGAGATCGGGCTGCGCTTTCAAGGGCCGGATAGCGATGAGTCAACCGTGTTGTCGGGAACGGAGGATGGTTTTCGACCTCAATGGCCGCACGCGCTTGTGGGCAGGCGTGGCGCATTGACCACCATGCGTACAAGGGCAGTCTTGGAATCCTTGGCCACTTTGAAGGCTCCGACCACCATGTGGGATCTCAGCGACATTGTATTTGTGCCTTATGACGGAGGTGAGGTGAAAACCATTCTTAAAGGCGGCTATCAAGGACGGTATTTGCCGACGAAGCACTTGGTCTATGTTCATCGGAAAACGCTGTTCGCCGTGCCATTCGATATCGATTCGTTTGAGCTTCGTGGGACGCCGGTTCCTGTGGTTCAGAATATTGCCGTCAAGGATCGCACGGGGGTGGCTCACTATGATGTGTCTGATGACGGCGTTTTAGCGTATCTTCAAGGCGACGCGATTAACGAAGGCAATTCTCTTTCCTGGGTCAGCTCCAATGGGGAACGAACAGCGTTGCCCAGAGAAGACTTCAAGAATTTTAGACGCTTTAGACTGTCGCCTGACGGATCACGAATTGCTTTCGTAGTCCGTGACTCTCTGAAACAGAGAATCATAGTCTACAATATCACCAATGACACCGTAGTGCTGCTTGTGGAAGTGGAAGAGGAAGATGGGTTCGACTATCCGGTTTGGAGCCACGATAACCAATCGATTATTTTCGTCTCGAGCACCAGGGAAGTGGATCGGCTTTACTGGACGCCAGTAGACGGGAGTCGATCGCCCCAGCTGCTGGACGAGAGTGATCTCGTGCTGACACCCACTTCATGGACTCGCAATGGCGAATACCTCGCCTTAATGGCTAGGCAGCGAGACTCATCGGATGTGAATATTCTGGTCTATCAATTGAGTGGGGGCGACAAAACAGGATGGACCGTAGTCAACCGGTTGCCCTTTCGCACGACATCGGCCGTTGAGCTTCATCCGCACTTTTCTCCCGATGGAAAATGGATGGCCTACTACCAAGAGGAGTCACAGATTGGCCAATCTTTCGTTCGATCGTTTCCGGACGGCGTGAAGTCGACGCCTATCGGAGGATTGCAAGACTACCGCGTCCCAATATGGTTGAGTGACCGTGATATCCTTCTTGGTGGCGAGAATATCTACAAAGCGTCCTTTCAAGAAAAGAACGGCATGCCCGAAGTTGGAAAGCCCGAATTGTGGGATCATAGTGAAACGGCGCGAATGACGACTGTTCCCAGATCCTTCGATCGATTCGATGTGGATGAGGTCAACGACCGGCTGCTGGTGCGGGTTCAAGGAAGCCAAACAGGAGGCGATTACATGCTCAAGCGAGTCATGGTGTTTGAGAATTTCTTCGATTACGTTAGTGAGAAGGTGCCTTACCCTGAGCCATGACAGCTCAAGTTTGCTTGAGGCAAGGGAAATCTCTCTGGCAGAATTGCCGCATTCTTTGGAGACCTTAAAAGTATGATACGCACAAATCCTGTGTCGGATACACCAATTGTGCATTGATTCGACGAGACATTGCGCCTCAAGTTACCCGGGCAGCCCAGAGCTATCCGGCCGCTTCTATGACGGGGGCAGCGCAGGCCGACCAGACGACGCGGATCTGGAAAACGTTCCTCTGCCAAAGATGCATTTCTCTTGAAGCCGCCGATGAACCCTGCTTTGCATTGGAAGATTGGTAAGGATTCCTCGGTTGATTTGCTGGGAGCGTCATTCTCGACGCGTTTCAAAGAACCCCCGAATTATTCTCGTATCTTCAGGGCAAGATGGGATGGAGGAGTTGTATCGCGTGGCCGACACGAAGCTCGAATGAAATGGAGTTCTTAAACTCACTATGGATGGAGGATACGAGAATTGCGGGCGACCCATTTGAAATCTTCTCGACCCAGAAGTTGATCCGACCATAATCCGTTCGTGCTCGGACAAACACTGCTCCACTACCAGATCACCGCCAAGCTCGGGCAAGGTGGGATGGGAGAGGTGTATCGGGCAACGGACACGAAGCTGGACCGGGAAGTTGCCATCAAAGTGTTGCCCACGGAGTTCGCTCAGAACAAGGAACGGCTGGCACGATTCGAACGCGAGGCCAAAGTCTTAGCTCAACTGAATCATCCCAATATCGCTTCCGTCTTCGGGTTCGATCAACACGAGGGTACGTGGTTTCTCATCATGGAATGTGTCGAGGGAGAGGATCTTTCCGCTCGATTGCGTCGTGATTCGCTATCGATCGGTGACGCTATCGGTGTTTGCCGGCAGGTCGCTGAAGGACTCGAAGCCGCGCAGGCCAAAGGCATTATTCATCGCGATCTCAAGCCCGCCAACATCAAGGTCACTAGCGAAGGGTTGGTGAAGGTGCTGGATTTTGGTTTGGCTAAACCGCTCGAAGACGAAACTGCGGTGGACCAGAAGCCTGGCGACGAAGATGAGCCGACGCTCACCCAGGAGTTCACTCAACCGGGCGCCGTGCTCGGTACAGCCGCATATATGTCGCCGGAGCAGGCTCGCGGCCAAGCGGTTGATCAACGTGCTGACGTTTGGGCATTCGGTTGTGTCCTTTTTGAATGCCTCACCGGCAAAAGACCGTTCTCAGGGGAAAACACTGCGGATACCTTGGCAGCGGTCATGCGAGCGGAACCCGATTGGTCGGCGTTGCCGAGTGACCTGTCGCTACTTCTTCGAAGGCTCTTGATCAAGTGTTTGGCCAAAGATACTCGTTCGCGTTTGCAGCACATCGGCGATGCGCGCTTGGAGCTGACCGAATTGGCGAACGATTCGTCGCTGCAACTAGTCTCTTCTGACTCCGGCGCCGGGACTGGATTCAGCCAGAAAAGTGTCCTCAAGATGCGGGGCGTGATTGTCGCGATGATGCTTGTGGCGACAATCGCTGCAGTGCTTTCATGGATATTAAAGCCATTGCCTAACTCACCGGAGCCTCGCGTCCGGACGCTTAGTATGGACCTCGGCGTGGAGGGCTCTCTCTTCTTTTCTGATGATTCGCTTCGCCTGAATCGTGATGGAACAGCAATGGCATTTCTTTTTAGTGAAACCGAGGGAGACGGTGGTTCTAAGCTGTTTCTGCGAGAGTTTGATCGGATCAAACCTCGAGAAATTCCAGAGGCTGAAGATGCGCGAGAATTCTGCTTTTCTCCTGACGGGGGGTGGATCGCCTTCATGTCTCGAAGACCTGATCGCTTGTTGAAAGTGTCACTGGAAGGCGAGGGGGGCGTCGTGCCGCTGTCTGATGAAATTGGCGCTAGTAGTGGGATGGATTGGACTTCTGACGGCTGGATTCTGTCTGCCTC
>CAJXVR010000295.1 GCA_913061285.1 uncultured Verrucomicrobiota bacterium
GAGAGGTCTCGTGGGCTCGGAGATGTGTATAAGAGACAGCGATAGTCTCAATGGCATCGAATCCGTCGGCCGACTCCCCAAGGAGTTGAAGGCGTGTGTCTGTCTCCACAAGCTGGCGCATGCGCTTTCTTGCTAGCGGTTCGTCGTCGACAATGAGAACTGTGATTTTCATGTCGTCGATGGCGCTTCTTTGGGCTGGGAGGTAAAGCGAAGTGGGATTTCTATCCTTGCAACGCATCCCCCGTTTCTTCGTTCGCTCAACGAAAACTCATGCTTGCCCGGATATAACTGGTTGAGCCTCTGGCGGGTGTTTGCGAGTCCGATGCCTTTCCGTCCTTGATTGGAATTCTCCAAACCTCTGCCGTTATCACTGACAGACGCATAGAGTGACTCACCTTGGTGGGAGACTTTGAGATGGATTTCTCCTCCGGCCCGTCGGGATTCGATTCCGTGCTTGATGGCGTTTTCGATCAAGGGTTGCAGGATGAAGGTTGGCACAAGGGCATCGAGGAGATTTGGTTCGATAGAGGAGCTAAAGTGAAGTCGGTCCTGAAATCGGGTTTCTTCAACCGCGAGATAGTGATCGAGAAATTCGATCTCCTGTCGAAGTGAAATGACGTGTTCATCGGTCAAGGCGAGCGATTTTCGTAGGAGTTGGCTCAGATGCTCCAGCAGATCCTCCGCTGCCTTTGGGTTGTCGTTGATGAGTGCATTGAGTCCGTTGAGGGCGTTAAAGAGAAAATGGGGGTTCAACTGAAGTTGGAGTGCGGTCAGTTGAGATTTCGCCAACTGGGCCTCTGCCTTGAGGGCGCGGGTTTTTCGATCCTCTGCCAATCGAGCCCATCGAACGGTCTGGCAGCCGGTGATAATGATTACAAAGAGCATCGAATCGAGGATGGCACGGGCCAGAGGCGGTGCTCCTTGAGTTGTGGGAGTATTCTGATGACTCGCTGGGATTGCCCAGAAAGGGGGCGAGGCTGCCCCGTGGCGAGGGGATGGCATTCCAAATCTTCTGGCAACGATCTGATTGCTCAGGACGATGAATAGCCAGAGTGAGCTGTGAATTGCAAGATTCCGTAGCAGATGAGCGGACTCGAGCGGGAAACGGAAGGAGACCCAGAGAACCACTGGAAAACAAAGGCTCCATGCCGCCCAGAATCGGAGGGTGATTTTTAATGCGTCAGGGGTTGAAAAAGAACCCACAAAGTGCAGAAGCAAGGTCGTGAGGGCAATCGGGAAAACCCAGAGGCCAATGCTTGCGATTAGAGTTCGTGTCTTCGTGGGCATGTGGGATTCGCGACGCCGAAACCGCAGAGTGCCCGCCGCCGCGGTGGCGCTTTGGCGGGATCTGCAATCCTTGCTTGTTTAACGACCTCGTCGAGGGCCTCTGCGCTCGCTGTTTCCTTGAGATGGGCGACCGAAGTTTCCTCGGATCAGCTTGAATGGCGCTTCCAAGTCTCCGCTGAGGATGGCTTCACGGATGTTTTGTCTTTCCGATTTCTCGAGGATGCCGTTGTTATTGGTATCGTAAGGCGCCCATGCTTCATAGAAACTCGCTAGTTTCATGGCAATGACCGAAGCCGGGATCTCGATATTTTTAGGGGGGCTTGGAAGACCTTTCGGCTTGAGCAGCGTTCCATCAGCGATGGCCTCAGCCAGTGTCGCCAGCTCGTCCACATCGAGTTTCTTGTCTTCATTGACGTCAGCGGCGGCAAGGACTGCAAAGCGTTCAGGAATTTCGGCGACAAAGGGAGGTGGGCCATCGGCAAGGAAGTCCGGTCGTTGGCGTTCGGGTGCTTGAGCGAGAACACCATTGGCGATGAAACTCGTGATTCCGGCGATGATTAGAACTGCGTTTCGTTTTCTCATTGCTTATCCTTTGTTTTGATTCTTTTGTGACGTTAGCGTCTTTCGTGACGTTGTTAAAACCTTAAGCGCTTTGACCGAATTGGCCTCTGTTTTGAGATAAAGCGGCGAAAATCTGAGATGAAGGTGGGGTAGGGTGGGATCGAGAGCTATCGGGACCCGTTTTGTCGTGGCTCTAAGCCACATCAAGCGACCGAATTCGATCGATAATGGGCCTCGTTCGGTAGAAAATAAAGGGACGGACTGTTTTTTCGAAAAAAACTTTAGTCTGGTGTCCAAAATGGATCGGTCGACCCGTCTTTTAGTGTCGGCTCACGTTGCCGACCGTGACCAAAAGGAAATAAAATTATGTCAAAACAGAAATATCTTTGTATTCAACGAAGCCAAGGTGGGAAATGTGAGCCGCCGTCTCCTGCTGATATGGAGAAAATGTTCGCCGTGTTCAATGCCTGGAGAGAGAAATATCAGGATAACCTCATCGATATGGGGGGGAAACTGAACGAATCGGGCAAGGTCGTTTCCGCCGACGGGGCGACCGATGGGCCCTTTGTTGAAACCAAGGAAATCGTAGGCGGCTATATGATCATTGCTGCTGAGAGTATGGAAGAGGCCATGGAAGTGGTCCGAGAAAGTCCGGGTGTGGGAATGCCTGGCTCCAGTGTTGAAATCAGACCTATCGACACTCCTTGACCCCACCTGATTTCGTCGAACACTTCTTTCGGCACGAGTACGGCAAATTGGTTGCCGTACTTTCGTGCCGGGTGGGTGTGTCTTTTATTGAAGACGTTGAGGACGCGGCTCAGGCTGCCTTGTTGAGAGCGCTGGAAACGTGGACCCGAGGCGGCGTGCCAGAGAATCCATCTGCCTGGCTTTTTCGGGTAGCCCACAATCACCTAATGGGCGAGCTGCGCCAGCGTGCCGGGCGATCTCGAATCCTTGAGGAGCGAGGTGTTGCGGACGCCGAGACGTTTGAGAATGCCGCCCCGGCATTTCTTCCAGAGGAGGTGAGGGATGACGTGCTGCGGATGCTCTTCGTGTGCTGTGATGAAGCAATTCCTTTGGAATCTCAACTCGTGCTCGCTCTTAAGTCGCTCTGTGGCTTCGACGTTGGTGAGATTGCCCATCGTTTGTTTACCTCTGAGGCGAATGTTTACAAGCGGCTTGGTAGAGCACGATCGCGCTTACGGACGGTTTTTGTTCATCCTGGAGAGCTCAGCGGGACGCAATACGTCGCACGTCTCCCTTCCGTTAGCCGAGTCTTGTACTTGCTCTTCACGGAGGGGTATCTTTCTTCGCATGCCGAGGATTCGATTCGGCGGGAACTGTGTGACGAAGCCATTCGTTTGACGACATTGTTAGTGGAGCATCCCATAGGGCAAGTCCCTCAGTCCTATGCCTTGCTGGCTCTCATGCATTTGCACTTGGCGAGATTGGGGGCTCGACAGGATGCCTCAGGAGGACTCTTACTGCTGGAAGAGCAGGATCGGTCCCTTTGGGATCGGGACCGAATTCGAACGGGAATGGCTTGGTTAGCGAGATCCGCGGGAGGCGATGATTTTTCTCGTTACCACGCCGAAGCTGGGATCGCGGCAGAACATTGCCTCGCCGCAAGTTTTAAGGAGACCCGTTGGGATCGCGTTGTCGCCTGCTATTCGCTGCTGAACCAGGTGGCTCCGTCTGCTGTTCACAAATTGAATCAAGCGGTGGCTGTTGCCGAATGGAAGAGCCCCGCCGAAGGGCTCAGAATCCTCGAGGGCTTCGAACCTCCTACGTGGTTGACGGGCTCCTTTTTATGGTCAGCGGTCCTGGCTGATCTGAATCGTCGCTGTGGGAAGATCGAGCTGGCACAGCGGCATCGCGACATCGCCTTGCGATCGGCGCCGTCGCCAGCCATCAAAGTTCTGTTGCGACGACGTCTCCGAATGGATTCAGACGATTTAGATTGAATGGCTTGTGAGAATCTGTGCGCATTGTCGGCTGAGCGTAAGGGGGAGCGCTTTGATTCCGTCAAAGGAACATTATTTTCTTAGTTCCAAGTCGTGTTGCTCCGATCTTAGAATAGGGGTATGAAGAATGTACTACTGATTTTGTTGTCCGTAGCCTCCCTTCAAATGGCCGTTGCTACGAATGGGGCCGAGAGTAGGGAATCAGGGCGCTATTTTGGGATTCACCTCGTTGATAGCGAAACGGGGCGCGGTGTGCCAATGGTTGAGTTGACGACGGTATCGAAGGTTCGCTTCGTCACGGATAGTGCCGGTTGGATTGCCTTTGATGAGCCTGGCTTGATGAATCGAGAGGTCTTTTTCGAGATTTTTAGTCATGGTTATCACTTTCCCAAGGATGGTTTCGGAAGCCGAGGAAAGGTCTTGAAGACGAAACCTGGCAGCTCTGCGACGATTGAAATCATTCGGGATAATGTCGCGGAACGTTTGTATCGGATTACCGGTCAGGGTGTTTATCGAGATAGTTGGCTCTTGGAGCTAGAGATGCCCGTTGCCAATCCGCTGCTCAATGGCGATGTGGTTGGGCAGGACACTGTGCAGACGGTGGTTTTTCGAGATAAGATTTATTGGTTCTGGGGGGATACCAATCGGCCGCTTTATCCATTGGGCCAGTTCAAGACTTCCGGGGCCGTTTCAGAACTGCCCTCCCGAGGGGGGCTTTCTCCGTTTCGAGGGATTGATCTGACGTACTTTGTGGATGAGAACGGGTTTTCCAGGGAAATGACACCGGTCGCCGGCCCCGGGGCGGTTTGGATGCATGGCCTCTTTGGATTGAAATCGCCCTCAGGTGGGAGCCTCTTTGGACACTACTCGCGTGTGAAATCACTGGGGGAACAGTATGAGCATGGTTTGTTGCGATTCAATGAGGGCACACGGACCTTTGAGAAATGGCTCCGGTTGGATGATGATGCAATGCTGTATCCGCGAGGTCAGGCCTTGGCTTACGAAGCAGAGATGAATGACTATATCTATTTCTGTCGTCCCTTTCCGAGTGTTCGAGTCCAGGCGGCTGAGGACTCGATCAAATCCGTGACGGAATACGAAGCGTTTACTTGTCTTCGAGAAGGGACTCGGTATCGAGAAGACGCACCGGATATTGAGCGGGATGAAGCGGGGCGTCCCGTCTGGGGGTGGAAGCGAAATACAGACGCTCTGGGAGCCAGACAGATGCACGCTTTGGTCGATGGGGGGCATCTATCAAATCGTGAGGCGCACCTTTGCTTGCGTGACGAAGAGACCTTGATCTATGTCGATTCAGGGAGCGTTCATTGGAATGCCTATCGGAATCGGTGGGTCATGATTGCTGGCCAGGTCGGGGGGGAGAATTCGTTTCTGGGAGAAATCTGGTACGCTGAATCAACTTCGCTCGAAGGGCCTTGGGGCAATGCCACGCGGGTGGTCTCACATGATAAATACTCGTTCTATAATCCGGCTCATCAACCGTTTTTTGATCAAGACGAGGGGCGAGTGATCTTTTTTGAAGGAACCTATGCGACAACGTTTTCGGGAACGAGCACACCGACGCCGCGCTATGACTACAATCAGATCATGTACGCACTAGACCTCGATCACCCGAAGCTGGGACTTGAGTAAACCGGGTTCGTCCCTGACTGAGTTTAGGATTTGCAGTGTTCTCTTGGCACGTTCGCCGTCCGTCCAAGAACTTTCGAGCTCGGCTGATCTCGCATTTGATTCTCTGGCTGTCTTCGTTTGCCTTGCTTGTGCTTGGCTGCAAAAAACTTCGGCCCGGTCTATGTTGAATGTCGAAAGCTCCGCCGAGGATGCATCGGATCATATCGAACGCCGCGCCGAGCGGCGGTACGGAGGGTTCATGTAATCGCGGAAATGCTTGGAGGGGAATACTGACTTTAGAGCGCTACTCGGGTCGCGCTGGCGACCGTGCGTGCTTTTGTTCGAGCCGACTCGATCGAATCTCCACGGGCAATGGCGACGCCCATACGGCGTTTTCCTGACACTTCGGGTTTTCCGAAGAGACGGAGTTGGGTGTCTGGTTCGCTCAGGGCTTGGTTGAGATTGCCGAACGATGTTTCTTGACTCTCGCCCTCGACAAGAATGACGGCCGAGGCACTTGGGCCATGTTGCTGGATATTCGGGATAGGGAGGCCGAGGATGGCTCTGGCGTGGAGCGCGAATTGGGAGAGATCTTGTGAAATCATCGTAACCATCCCTGTGTCGTGGGGGCGTGGTGAGACTTCAGAAAAAATCACCTCTTCACCTTTGATGAAAAGTTCGACCCCGAATATTCCTCGTCCTCCTAAGCCTTCGGTGATTCGTTGAGCGTAGTCTTGAGCCCTGGCGCGAGCGGTTTCAGACATGGCTTGTGGTTGCCATGATTCTCGATAGTCGCCATCGACTTGGATGTGACCGATGGGCTCGCAAAAACTTGTGCCATTGACATGACGGATAGTGAGTTGGGTGATCTCGTAGTCAAATTCGATAAATCCTTCAACAATCACTTTCCCCGCGCCCGCTCGCCCTCCTTCTTGGGCATATTTCCATGCCGGGGCAATGTCTTCGGTGGATTTGAGTGTGCTTTGTCCTTTGCCAGAGGAGGACATGATAGGTTTCACAACACAGGGCAAGCCGATCTCTCTGACGGCTTGTTGATACTCCGCTTCGGTGGCGGCAAAGCGATAGGGGGATGTCGTGAGCTTGAGTTCCTCCGCAGCCAGACGTCGAATTCCTTCGCGGTTCATCGTTAACTGAGTCGCCCTAGCGGTTGGGATGATCGTCGCAAGGCCTTCGTTTTCGATGTCTGCTAGCGTGTCGGTGGCAATCGCTTCAACTTCGGGAACGACGAAGTGAGGGCGTTCTTTTTCGATGATTTCCCTGAGCTTAGGCCCATCAAGCATGGATACGATGTGCGATCGGTCTGCCACCTGCATTCCTGGAGCGTTGGCATAGCGGTCCACCGCAATCACTTCGACACCTAGTCGTTGAAGTTCAATAGCAACCTCCTTTCCGAGTTCGCCGGCTCCGCAGAGTAGGACTCGAGTGGCACTAGCTGAGAATGGTGTTCCTATTGTTGCATCCATAGAGATGAGTTACTGATCACTAGTCAATCTGTCAAACTCTGCCTGACCGGCCCTCGAGACAGAGGAGAGCGTGATGATTATTCTTAACAAGGATTGTTGACAATCTACAATCAGCTCTTGCAGGATGGGGGGATCAGCTAACTTACGATGAGCCTATCTTCTCAACCTGTGCGTTCCGTTCGCGAGCAGATCGCTGATCAATTGCGGAACGAGATACTGTCGGACCAGCTTCCGCCGAATGCTCCCCTTCGCGAGGCAAAGCTGGCCGAACGTTTTGGGACTAGCCGTGGTCCCATCAGGGACGTTCTTTTGCAACTCACCCAAGAAGGGGCGCTGATTTACAAGCCCAACGTCGGGGTGAGGGTAGGGACCCCAACCGTCAACGAAGATCGCGAATTGCTGATTTCACTACGCCGCCAGATTGAGGTTCGAGCCCTTGATACGATTTGGGGGCACTTAGAGGACGAAGATTTTAGGGCGATGCGAGAGATTCTCGATGGGATGGATCGAGCCTGTGAGAAAAAGGACATGGCAGCGATTGCTGGTAGCGACATGGCCTTGCATCGATATCTGATTCATCGGGCGGGCTCTGCGGATTTGGAGGCCATTTGGCTGTCGATCGCGGTGCGAATTCGGATGACCTACTCGAGGTTGAAAACGTTTAAGGATATTTGGAGCGAACATGTTGCTATTGTTGACGCGATCCAGGCGCTCGACAAAACCGCTGCTTTGGAGGCCTTGGAGGCCAACATAGTCTAGAATTTGAGGAAATGATAATGCGTATGCGAAATGGAGCGATTGGATTTCTTATGCTTCTCCTCGGCCTATCGAACGGGGAGACTGCGTTCGCGGTGACTGAAGGAGAGTCGCTGTTCACGCTCCGGGTGAAGCCATTGTTAACCGAAAAGTGTTTTGCCTGTCATGGCGGGCAGCCTGACAAGATCAAAGGGGGCTTGGATCTAACCACCCGAGAGCGGTTTCTTGAGGGAGGCGATGAATATAGCAACACGCTTGTTCCTGGGGCTCCGTCTAAGAGTCTCTTGCTGAGCGCCGTCCGCTGGGAGGATCCAGATCTAGAGATGCCACCAAAGGAGAACGACCGTTTAACCGATCGTCAGATTCAGTGGTTAGAGCGATGGATTGAACTAGGAGCGCCATGGCCCGGTGAGGAAACTCAGGCTGCCATTCAACAATCAGAGCGCGAACGAGTGCGAACCGAAGATGGGGTGCTGGTAAAAACGTCGGGCGGAACGGCAGGCGAATGGACCTATCGACGGTATCAAGACGATGATATTTGGGCCTTCCAAGCGGTCGAGAAGCCCGTGCCACCAGCGACTCCATTGGAGGGCCCTAGTCCAATCGATGCCTTCGTGAGGGCGCGGTTGGCCGAGGCGGGCTTTGATCCTGCAAGAACCGCAGACCCGGTGACTTTATTGCGCCGGGCTTCGTTGGATTTGACCGGACTGCCGCCTACCCCAGACGAGTTGGATTTGTTCCTCGCGGAATGGGCCGATGATTCGACCAGTGCCTGGGGCAATCTCATTGATCGGCTATTAGCGAGTCCGCACTACGGTGAGCGTTGGGGACAGCACTGGTTGGACGTTGTGCGATATGCGGATACGGGTGGGTTTTCTAACGACTATGAGCGTTCGAACGCGTGGCGTTTTCGTGACTATGTGATTCGGGCATTTAACGATGATAAGCCCTATGATCAGTTCATATTGGAGCAACTTGCAGGTGACGAACTCTGGGAGCAGCAGGCCGAAGACAACAAGGATCCAGAATTGCTCGTCGCTACTGGATTCTTGCGTATGGGGCCGTGGGATCCTGCGATGGTGAAGGCACCCGAGGCACGGCAACTCTACATTGACGATGTCGTGAACGCGGTAGGGCAAACGTTCTTGTCGACGACAATGCGTTGCTTCAAGTGCCACGATCACAAGTTCGATCCGCTGCCGACTAAGGACTACTATCGTTTCTATGCGGCATTTGCGGGGACTCAGATCGCTGAACGCTCTGCCCCGTTTCTTGACCGCGAAAACCATGTTGGCTTTGAAGAAAACAAGGCCCTGGTCAAACGTTTGAAGGGGTTTGCTGTCGAGAAGAAGAATGCCTTGATCGAAAAACGAGAAACGGCGGCACGGCAATGGTTTGATGAAAATGGATTAGACTATGTCTCGCATGCAGACCGCAAGACATTGCCCGACGAAAAGAAGCCGCCAAGGCATGTTGGCCTAAACTACGTAGACCAGGGACGTCTTAAGGTTCGGGAGCAAGACGAGTGGATCTGGAACCGGCGCTTAGAACGATTTCAGCCCATGGTTCAGAGTGTCTACAACGGACCAGATCCGAAATTCCTCAATGCCCGAAAACTTCGAATGCCTAAGAGTATCGATTATGATTGGCGACCTGATAGCCACATCTTTGTTGGGGGGGCCTTAGAAGCTCGAGGCGAAAAAGTCGAGCCAGGAGTCCTGAGTGCTACGGCTGTGCCCGTGAGCCTCACAGGAAAGGATCCGTACGTTATTGGAGAGGAATTAACAGGGCGCCGCTTGGCATTGGCTAAGTGGATCGCTCGAGCGGAGAATCCCTTGACTGCTCGGTCGATGGTGAATCGGATTTGGGGATATCATTTTGGTCGTGCCGTGGCTGGAAACCCGAACAATTTTGGAGCCAAAGGAAGCAAGCCGACCCATCCAAAATTACTCGACTGGTTGGCGACGGATTTTGTGGCGAATGGATGGACGATCAAACGAATGCATCGTTTGATTATGAGTTCCGAGACCTATATGCAATCGAGTCAGCGCGACGATCTTAACGCTCTTGAGGTGGAGGATCCTGATAATACCCTCTTGGCCTTTTTTCCCACTCGCCGACTGACCGCCGAGGAACTTCGTGATGGGATGCTGGCGATCAGTGGCGAACTGAATCGAACTCTCGGTGGATTGCCCGTAAATCCAGAGATAAACATGGAAGTGGCGCTTCAGCCGAGAATGATTCAATTCTCGATTGCTCCCGCCTTTCAACCGTCCCGAACGCCGTCCCAACGAAATCGACGGAGTATCTATGCTTATCGTGTCCGAGGCCAAGCGGATCCCTTTCTCGAGATCTTTAATCAACCGAATCCTAATGAATCGTGTGAGGCGCGCCATTCAGCTTCGGTCTCTCCCCAGGCATTCACCCTGTTGAACAGCGATCTAATGACAGATCGTTCGATCGCCTTTGCTCGCCGCCTGATGGCGGATGAACAGAATCTTGATGCGAGGATTGAACGTGCGTTCCGCTTAGTTTACGGGCGGACTCCAAGTCGGGCTGAGGTGTCACGCATGGAGAATTATGTGACGGAAATGGAAGCGCATCATCGTCAGGTGACTCCAATGCCAGTTGAGTATCCCGTCAAGATCACTAGGTCCTTGGTAGAGGAGTTTTCGGGGAAACCCTTTGAATACGAAGAGATTCTGCCGGTGTTCGAGTCGTATGTTCCCGATTTGAAGGCGGCGGATGTTGATGCTGAAACCCGCGCTTTGGCTGATATGTGTCTTTTGTTGTTTAATAGCAATGAGTTTTTGTTTGTTTACTGATTGTCGGGTCAGTCTAGAAGTGTCGAACGGATTTGATGGCTGTTTAACAACAGCGGGATGGAACGAGAAAGCAGATTAAAATGCAAAAGTTTGCGAATTTAAACCGCCGTGATTTTCTTTACGGACTCAGCTCCTCTCTGGGGGCGGTTGCCTTCAACTCAATCGTCAGCAAGGCCCAGGCCGCCTCAGCCCCAGTTTCGCTAGAAGCTGTCTCTTATACACATCTGACGCTGCCGACGAG
>CAJXVR010000296.1 GCA_913061285.1 uncultured Verrucomicrobiota bacterium
GCAGCGTCAGATGTGTATAAGAGACAGGTTTGATGCCTTCGAAGACATCTGGACTGTTCCAGCGGGTGATGCCTCCGAATCCTGAGGGGGTCGGAGGATCCGCGATGTGATTGGCAAGGCGGACTCTGTATTCCTCGGCTACCGGAATGACGCGCTCCAAAAAGTAGGCAATGTTCTCGAAGACATCGTCGACGGACATCTCACTTTCGACGATGTTCGGGCGGTTTTCAGTGAGCGCTTTTTCGTAGTCCCAGGTGCTGTAACGCACGTTGCCCCGGCTTGGGTCCAATGTGCGACCTGTCCGGAGTACCGGGTGAATGGTGGTGTTGTAGTTCAGTGTTCTAACCTCTGTTTTTCCAGCGACAGAGATCATCTGCTGGATCACCTCGATCTCACGGTCTCTTTCAGGGCTTTTTCCCAGCATAATATTGGGCATGCTGACCCGCGTGATTCCCGCCGAGGACAAGGGGAGGTGGTAGGCATCGAGGCTGATGCCGAAGTGTTCGCAGGCTTCCCGCTTTGCGATTGAGTCGTCGAGATTCCATCCTCCCCCGCGGATACTCTTCGGCGATCCTCCGTCCATGTTGTAGACGCCATGCCGGGCGAGGTATTCTAAGTTCTTCCTACTCGTGCCGCCTCGTTGCGAGCCGACTTTCATGAGGACGGAATTCCTTTCCTGGGCGACTGGATTCGGAATCGCTGCTGCCTGGCACTCGGACGTCACGGAATGAACGGATCCTACGACAGCGGTCGCGCCAAGACTGCCGGTGAACATGTTGGAAAGAGCCTGTCGTCGACTCAGCTTCGTGTGGTGCTTCATGATTGTCGGCATATTAGTCGATGTTGGACGTCGTTGGAAATAGGAATTCTGATGCAATCATCTAACCTTCCCGTTCGCCATTCGGCTTCAGCGAGTAGATTCGGAAGTTGGAGTAGATATGATGAGTTCCCACCATCCGGAATCCGAAATAACCTTCCTCGTAGACCGGGAAGCGATCGAGATCATAGCGTCCCTTTATCTGAACCCGCTTTCCATTGCTATCTCGATCCTCTAGTTGAATCTGATCGCCCTTTCCAATTTCATAGATGAGCTTGCCATCAACAATGTATTGAACAAGGTCGTCGTAGGCGACGAGTTGAATTGTCATCACTCGGTCAGGAGTTATGAGGTATCCCGGTTTTCCGTCTTTGTCATTAAGCGCAATGTGTATTGTTGGATTAGCGTTTATTTCCCGGGGATATCGACGCAACCGTGTCGTCAGGTTTGCTTTGACGTTGCTGCCACCTCCGGTGCTCGCGTAATAGCCGTTCATTTTGTCATAGGATCCGAACGCACCGGTGTAATTGGTCGAATTGAAGAGCCCTTGCTCAGCAGCACGAGGGTCACTTGCCATCCAGAAGTTGTTGATATCTCGGGGATGCACGCCCTCGATCGGCGGCATGGGGGTCGGGCAAATCACGTCATAGCTTATTGTGATTCGGGATTGGAGTTTCCGTTTTAGCCACACGGTGCATCCGCGACCAGGGAGGAAACAATCCAAGGTGTTGCCCTTGACCTCGACATGGGGTTCTGTCGGACCGTCCCTGTCTTGGATCTGAACCACCCAGTTGTCGATGGTCGAGAAATTATCCCTGAAGAGTTCGGGGCCAAGTTCAAACCGAGTGAGTCCTTGCCCAATAACGACCGGAAGGGAATCTGATTGCGGGCCTTGGTTTTTCGGGGTGTTTTCCGTTTCAGACCCGGCGTTCTGAGGCGAACGGCAGGCGCACAGCGACAGGGCGAGAGCAATGTGGAGGGTGATTTTTTTCACTTCAGGTTGAGGATCGCTTAGTGGTCATTAGGGCCTGACTGAGAGCCAGACCGATTCTTTCTCGGAGCTGTGATCAATCGTGATCGGAACGGCGTTTAGAATGACGCTGTTCGGTTTGTTTGGGCTTCGGAACAGGGCGTTGATCACGGGTTGGCCCTGAAGTTGGATATCGAGGGTGTCAGCGTTTCTTGTGGCACAGAGGTAGACTTTCGAAAGCGAATCGAGGAGTGTTTTTTCCCCGCGGCGCAGGTAGCTGCCATTGATCACCATGAGTTTCTCGGCACTGTCAGGGTTACCGCGATCAGCGCTTTCGTCCCATGTCTGAACGATCATGTAGGCATCGGTTTCCCAGTGCTTGTAGATCAAGTTGGAATTGCGGTGTTTTATGCGCCCATCGGCTCGCAGGTTCAGCCAGAGTTCAGTCACTTTGCCATGCTGCGTGATTCGCAGTCCCTGCATGTCCAGAGTTTGCAAGCGCTGAATTTTAGGCGCTTGCCAGTCTCCTTCTTGGATTGGAATGATAGCCGTGAAAAACTTTGTGCGGCGCATCAGCTCGGTAGGTTTAAAGACGGCGTAGGGTAACTCGGTATTCTGATCTTTATCCTTCAGGCCCGGTCGCAATTTGAGGACCATATTTTCGGGGTAGTCGGAGGGGAGCCCGGCATCGGGAAAGGGCATCGGGAAGAGGGGGCGGACAAGGACGTTTACCTCATCTTGAGTGATCGTAAAATCCTTGCCGTTGAGTCTGCCCTCACCCTGGTAGTGCAGCTGCCATTCGAATTGGCCCGGTTCGAATGTTTTTAGATCGTCAATGACGAGGATCATATCCCCAATCCAGACAAAGTGTCGGAAGTTACGAATAAAGGTGTCACAGGTCGGTCCCGTAGCGTCCGCGAGAACATAGCGTAGGTCTCCAGAGTCGAGGAGGTGGGAGACCGTGCCAGGGAACTTGGATCCGAAATAGGTGTCCTCTGGATTTTCAGCGCGACCATTGAACAGGACGACACTATGAGCTTTACTCTGACGGTAATAATCATCGTATTCAACGGTGGAGTAGCCACTCTTGCCGGAATCCACGAGGATGTATTTCCCTCGGTGGAAGAGGATGAAGGAACCGGCGTCGGCATGGGCGTGGTTCCAGGTGTAGCCGCATTTGATTCCTAGCATGGTCGCATCCTTATCCCAAGACGAACGCATCGTGGCCCAGCCCATATCCGGAAAGATCTGTGAATCGGGAACTTTGGGCAGATCGGGGATTTCGTCCAACTCTTTGGCAGACGGGGCGTAAAGGAGGCGGCTGGGAGAATCGAGCATCAGACCGGTCGTTTCCTCCGCACTGCCCCGAGCGCGTTCGCGATGGCATTGGTCCATATACCATAACATGCCAGGGCTGCGGTATCCAAGGGCCCAGAGCTGAAAGGCGATGCCCCCGCCATTGGATCCGAGACTCGAATCACCAAAGGGTGTGGACCAAGGAGCCCCTTCACTCCGGAAATAGCTCACGTGCATGAAGAAGTCTGTGACGTAATTGAGGACGTCCTGATTGGGTAGCGGGACTTCAAACGCGTCACGCCAAGCCTGTCTGAAGGGGAGATGGTTTCGAATCGCGTAGCCGGCATAGCTGACACTTTCATAAAAGCCGCCGTTGCGATCAAAGGTGGCGCATTTGCCGGCCAGATTGTTGCCCGCATAACGAAGCCATTCGGCTTCTGCCGCTCCGACACGTCTGACCCACTCTTGAGCGCGCGGTTCTTCATCGAGAACCGCGATGGCAGCGACGCCGCCACCGAAAACAATGGCGCTCCACCAGTTATGTCCCATTGTGTCTAGGGTATGGATACGTTTTTCCCCGAGAATCCAGTCGTTTAGGATAGGGAGAATCCCCTCATCAACGCAGCGGGACGCCAATGCCTTGCGCTCTGATGGCGTGAGCAAATCGTAGACAGTGTCATAGACAATGGCGAAGGCGTAACAGTTTTCGCCCGCATCGAGACCTGCATGCCACGGAGGATTTCGATTCATCAGCATGGAACGCTTTCGCCCTCCAAACTGATGGTTGAAGAGGCTAGCCTTAGCCTTCTCGCCGAATCGCTGGTCGCCCGTCATGCGGTAAGCCAAGCACAAGAGCTCATCGCCGCCGCCTCGGCGATTTGCTCCTCGTCGCCGTCGAATATTCTCTGCGGGCTCCAACGCTCGGTTGGCATTGGCGAGCATCGTCTCCCATGCTCGAGCAATCATCGGTTCATTGCGTACTCGCTCTTTAAGTCGGCTAATGTTCGCGTCGGAATAGCTCAGGTAGGGATGGCTGCTCCGTCTGCGGAGAATGCCTTCCGCTTCCGGGGAGACTATGGGCCAGTGGAGGGCAGCGATGAAACAGAGGGATAGAATGGTTGATCTTGTTGCCATAGCTCGGGATGGATGATTTATCGGCTGGAAGTTCAACTAGAGAGCCGGGTTCGAAGCGGCCATTGCCATTGGATACGATCTGAGCGAGACGTTCGGTATGCTCTCATTATTTTCCGAATACGTTGGCCATCACGGAAGTGACTGCTCCCCAGGCCCCCCAAAGCGCGAGAACAAACAAGGAGCCCATGATCAAGTTTTCCCACCAGACATTGCGATATTTCTCGCCGATGTAAGTCGACTTGGCCGTAATCCACCAAAGACCACCCGCAATGAAAGGGATGAGGACGACTTGGGCGCTATTGGCGACTAATGCCAGACGGACGAATCCGGCCGTTTCTTGGAACGCCCAGATCATGGGGGATAGAAGGCAAATGACCACAATGATTTGGTAGGCCTTGTGCGTTTTGAAATCGCCAATCGGTCGTTCGATTCCCGCTTTCCATCTCATCCAACCGTGGCTGCCCAAGCAGCCCAAGCCCATGGCGTTTCCGATCATCGACGTGAAGATCGCGGCGCAGATCCCGAGGTAGAACAGAATGCGGCCGCCATTCCCAAGTACTTCGCTGAGCAGCTTGGGGAGGTCATTCATGTTTTCAATGGTTAAACCGTTCGGATGCAAGAGCTCCGCTCCCAATGTCCAAACGGCGAGATCGAGGAGAATGATCACGACAATCGCAAGCAAGAAATCATACATTTGAACCCTGCGAAACTGTGGGCCTCGCCATCCTTTCGCTTCTAAAAAATAAGGATAGGCTAGATTCATCATGGAACCGCCCACAGCACCGATCATTCCAATCGCGATGAGGAGGGGCGAGAAGGACCCTTCTGTTTGGGGGAGCTTGAACGCGAGCGTTCCTTTGACGATCTCTGAGTAATCTGGGCCTACCCAAATCGCCGATCCCAGAAATGATATTGAGAGGAGTCCTAGTAGGATCTTAAACACCCACTCAATTCGTTGGTAAAGGGGGCGGAAGACGAGGGCCAGTGCGGTGAAATTCCAGAGAAGGGCCCAATGCCACACCTTACCTCGCCCGGTGAGATTGACGCAGGCCTCCCCTAAGCCAACAGTCATGTAGGCGCCGTAGATGTGGCCCATCACGGCTGCGGCAATGCAGAGCATGATCGGATAGGACGAATGGATCCGCGCCAGACCATCTAGCACGCCTTCTCCGTGCTGATTACACAATTGATACTTGGCGATTAGTGAAACGAAGAGAAACCGCATCAGTAACGCGAGGACGATGACCCACATCAGCGCATAGCCATAATTTCCGCCCGCGACTCCGGCCTCGACGATGTCGCCGGCGCCGAGCCAGGTCAGGACAATCATGATGCCGGGGCCAAAGGATCGAACGTAACCCCCAAACGTAGTCGGAGGGCTTGCTGTAGGCGTCGTAGATTCTTGTTTGGGCATGGGGAGGCTGAGGTTTCAGGTGCTGTTGATTACTCGTTAATGTGCCATTGCAGTCAACAGAAGCCAAGCAGAGCTTCTTGGAGAAGCGAACATGGCCCTTGAAATCGTGGAGCGTCAGTCGCCATTGTGCCATTGATTGCCGCTGTTCATGGGCTTTGAGCCAGTTTTTCTCTGGCAAATTGTGAGAGTTCGTGGAGCATAGCCTTAGATAGATTGCTTGGTTTGTAAATGAACGAACCAATGCTCACTGTTTTTTTGCTATGCTAAACTCCTTCAAGAGTCTTTCGAGGCCCAATGCCGATCGGCACGCTTTCACTCTTATTGAGCTGCTCGTTGTGATCGCTATCATCGCGATTTTGGCGGGAATGCTCCTGCCGGCACTTTCGGCGGCGAAGCGAAAAGCGAAGAACACAAGTTGCACCAACAATCAGCGTCAGCACCTCTTGGGGTTTTTCATGTATGTTGATGACAACGGTGATCGTTACCCGGTAGCGCCTGGTGTTGCTGCGGTAGGTGGGGCGACTGGAACAACTCATGCCTCAGCGATCCTCGCTGGAGCGACCCCGGAGGAGGAGCGTCCTCTCAATCCGTACGTTCCAGCGGTCAATGCCTTTCGGTGCCCAGCCGACAAGGGGGATACGCTTCGGAATCTTGACAACGTCTTTCTCGGTTTCGGGACGAGTTATCGCGTCGCGTGGTTCAACGCCTTCCGCGTCAAGCAAGTCATCGGGATCGCCGGCGGGAGCGACTCTGAGAAAACGCCGATTCGCGGAAGTGAGGTCGGCCTAGCTCCCTCAACCAAGATGATCCAGGGAGACTTTACCTGGCATGTGAATCGTGATCCCAACGACAAACGAGCGATTTGGCACAGTGTCAAAGGCCAAGCCCGGCACGTGATGGGGTATGGCGATGGACACGTGGAGTACTTTTTCTGGCCTCAGGGCTTTGTCGAAGAATTTGGTTCGTCGCCTCGGAAGATAGCCCCAGACCGGGATTGGGAATGGTGGTAGGCCAATAGAAATCAGGCGATCTCATTTTCTAGCGCTTGTCCCAACCTTCACCGCTTTTTAGCGATGGGGAGATTGTGGCCCTAAGGGGATCAGCATGATGGGAATCCGTTTGCTCATCGCCTAAGCTGTTCGAATCTCTAACGAATGAGGGCCATGGGCATCTTTCTACGAGAGGGCTTGCACGCTGGTGGCGTGAATTTATTTTGGCAAATCGGGTGATTCCGTGGAGCATATTTCCAAATGAATCCGGCCGATCGCGAGCAGCACGACAAGTTTCTTCGACTCTTTTTAGAGCATGACGAGGCCTTGCGTCTGTTTGTCCGCTCGTTGCTGTTTAGTCAGGAGGAGGCTCGTGAGGTCATGCAGGAGGTGGCGATAGTCTTATGGCGCAAGTTTGACGATTCGTTGGATAGTCTATCGTTTCGGCGTTGGGCTTTCGGAGTCGCTCGGATGGAGGTGCTGTCGTTCCGTCGGGATCGAGCGCGGGATCGGCATACGTTTAGTGACGATATCGCCGAGCTATTGGAGCGTACGGTTCAGGAGGAATCTGAGGCCTTGGAGCGGCAACGAAGTTTTCTGGAGCTCTGTGTGGGGAAACTTCCAGTCGATCAACGAACGTTGGTGAAGGTGGCCTACGAGCCAGGGGTAAGAAAGAATGAGTTGGCCCAAGAGTTCGGTTGGACTTCGATGGCGCTGTACAAAAAGCTTCATCGGATTCGCATTCAGTTAATGGAATGCATCCGTCGACAAGCGGCTTTGGAGGAATCCCTATGAATTCTAGAGACCCCCAGCTTGAACTGATGCGTCGATGCCTTGATGGTGAGGCGAACGAAGAAGATTTAGCGCGGTTTGAGGATCTGCTCCGCAACGATCCCGAATTTCGAAAGGAATACGTGGGCTACGTCAACGTTGATTCCGCTCTCGCTGCCCTACCTAAGACAGCCAATTCGGTCGACCTTCCGCCCAAACGTATCTTGGCATTCCCAAAATGGCGTCGCTATGCGCCTCCGGTCGCTGCCGGCTTGGTCTTTGGGTTGTTTTGCGCATCGCTTGCTTGGGCTATCGTCCTTCCTCGCGCGAAGGCTCCCATCGTCCTTCCAATTCTGACCGAGAGTTTCGAGAGTGCTTCGACGCCTTTGATTGATGGTTTTCCCTCTCGGACGGGCGAATGGGGTGGGGACCGGGCGCAAATAGTCGGTGCCGAGGCCGGACGACAGCCGCTTGATGGAGATTCAGTGTTGAGCCTGGAAAGTTCAACGGAGTCCAATTTGGGTTTCCTCCAGCAAATCGTAGAGGTCTCCTCGCTACCTCAGGCCGGTGACGGCGAGATGCGCGTCGTCGAAGTCATCGCTTCTTTTCTGGCCGATCAACCCGGTGAACGAGAGCGTTATACCTTGCGTGTAGCCGCTTTCGAAGAATCACCTGAGAGTATTCGCAGTCTTTGGGAGGGGGTTCATTGGAGCGATCTGGATAAGATTGCCCTGACGTTTTCCAAGACGGGGCTGAGCACGGCGGAAGACGCCGAGGGTTGGCAGACACTCTCAGCCTTTGTTGAAGTTCCCGCGGATGCGCACAGCGTGGTGATCTCCTTGGCCGCCGGTCGGCTCGATCGTAGGGCGCCCAAAACTCCTCATTATGTGGACGATATCCGGGCTGAACTTCGGATCATTCCTTTCAAGAAACGACTATGCCGAAAACGTCAACAATGACTGATATAGCTGAATCTCGATGAGGGTGTCTCGCTATCTGGTCTTTCTCAGCGGGTTGGTGTGTGGGGCCTCTTCACTAGGAGCGGCGGAATTAACGCTGGAAGAGTTGAAGGTGAAGGCGGCGACTCGATCGACCTATCTCTCGTCTCCTCACACTGCTCCTAGCGAAGCTCCTAAGGCGGACTTAGAAGGGTTTCGGAACGAGATCCAGCCTGTCCTTAATCGTTCTTGCGTTGGGTGCCACGGGCCCGAGAAACAGAAGGGCAAGATCCGCATTGATACGCTCGATCCAGATCTGGTCCGTGGCGAAGACGCGAATTGGTGGGTTGATGTAGTTGGTGTCCTGACCAACGGCGAGATGCCGCCGCCCGACGAGGAAGTCGAAATCGCCGATGCGGATCGGGGAAGGGTGATCGATTGGCTTTCCGAACAAATTCTTATCGCCTCTCAGGCGAAACGAAGTGAGGGAGCCCACTCAGCGTTTCGGCGCATGACTCAGTATGAATTTGGCTATGCGCTTCAGGATCTTCTCGGCGTCTCCCAGGATTTTGGTAGCGATCTGCCGCCGGAAACGGTTTCTGAAGATGGTTTCCGCAACAGTTCAGAGATGTTGCAAATGACCTCCCAGCAATTCGCCATTTATCGTGATCTGGCGCGAAAGGCACTGAATGCGGCTACGATACGCGGGCCTCGACCGGAGCCTGTCTATTTTGCGATCACGATGGATAAGGCTGGGGCATACTATGAAGATTGGGTTCACGGGACGCTTCGCAATCTCGAACTCGAGATCGAGAACGGTCTGGATCCTGGCGTGAATGATCAGCTCCATCGGGATATCATCGCGAGCTTCAAGAGTGCTCGGGATCGAATGGTGAGGGCCAGTCGGCCACAAGGAGGAGAGCGCGAACGTCGCGGTGGCCGAAGGAGGGGAGGCGGTGCCTACTTTCTGAATCAGGAGACGGGAGAACGCTGGAGTCGTAGTTTTCCCTATGGCTGGTCTCTTTGGGAGCCAAGCGAGGGGCAACCTGTGGATCCATTACAACAGGCCTTCGTGGTGGTGCTCCCGCATGGAGGGGGGCAACAATTCGATCTAGGGAACCATCTGCCTGATCGGGGAGTGATGAAGATTCGTTTTCGGGCCAGTCGCGGGAGTGCGGCTGGAGATAGTTTTCCGAGCTTGCGTCTCTCTTTTGGCTATCGACCGAGCAACAACTCGGGCCACGAATATCGCTTGAGCGAGGAAGATATTGCGATCACGGCGCCTCTGGGCCAGCCTGAGTTTTACGAATGGCTCATCCCTTTAGAGGGAATTCAGCGCAATCCCTTTCTCAGAAAAAGTCGATTGGGCATCCGGCCGAACTCTTCGGAATACATTACGATCAGGAATGTTCACCAAAGCTCGGCGTTCGCGGAACAGGCTACGGTTCACATCGACTATATTGAAGTCACTGCGCCCTTTGTGACCGAATGGCCGCCGGCATCTCATCGGCGTGTGTTTCCCGAGCAGGCGCAGTCGGAAGCTGAGCCAGTTCATGCGCGTCGTGTTCTCGCGAGCTTTATGCCGAAGGCCTGGCGGCGTTCCGTAAGCGATCGGGAGTTGGAAGAAAGGGTGTCGCTGTTTCAGAAGATTCGTCCAGCCTACAGTGACTTCCAGGAAACCATGATTGAGGTGCTTGCAAGCGTACTCGCCTCGCCCCATTTTCTCTATCTGGCGCAATCCGCCGAAGCGATTACCGAGAGCGAATTGGCTTCTCGTCTCTCCTTTTTTCTCTGGAGTAGTCAACCAGATGAGGCCTTGCTCAAGGAAGCGTTTCAGGGGCGTCTCCGGGAGCCCGGCGTTCTTGCTCGACAAGCTGAACGCCTACTGGCGGATCCGCGTGCAGAACGCTTCGCTCGACAGTTCACCCATCAGTGGCTGGGGATGGATTTGCTTGATCACCTGGAGGTCGATGAGGAGCTTTATCCGGAGTTTTCCGAGGAGTTAAAGCGTTCGATGCAGCAAGAGCCAATCGCCTTCTTTCAGTATGTGCTGCAGGAGGATCGCTCGGTCATGGATTTTCTCCACGCGGAATACACGCTGGTCAATCAAGGCCTGGCAGGTCACTACGGGGTGGATTCGGTGTTTGGGAATCACTTTCAAAGAGTCCGTCTGGATCCCGAATCGATGCGCGGCGGCTTGTTGGCTCAGGCCGGTTTCTTGGCTATGAACTCCGACGGCAAGGATTCGCATCCGCTTAAACGCGGGATCTGGTTGCTCGAAAGCATTCTTCACGATCCGCCACCACCACCGCCGCCCGCTGTGCCTGAAATCGATCTCGCCGACCCCGAAATTCTCAAGATGACGATGAAGGAGCGAATGGAAGATCATCGCAATGATCCCG
>CAJXVR010000297.1 GCA_913061285.1 uncultured Verrucomicrobiota bacterium
CTCGTGGGCTCGGAGATGTGTATAAGAGACAGTGGTTGAACTGGGGCATGGGTTCAGAGAATGAAAACCTGCCGGGTTTTGTCGCCCTCTGCCCGAGTGGACTGCCCGTGGGCGGAACAAATAATTGGCGCTCTGCCTTCCTTCCTGGCGTCTATCAAGGAGCGTTGATTGATACGTCAAGAGAGGATCCCAAGAAGCTGATCGAAAACGTCCGCAATAAGACACTCACAAGCGAACAACAACGACAGCAATTTGATCTCCTACAAACCCTGAACCGAAACCACCTGGCGGCACGGGAGGGAGAAGCAATGCTGGACGCTCGAATCCAATCTTTCGAGCTGGCCTACCGAATGCAAACTGAGGCCACAGATGCCTTCGACATCAGTCAGGAACCCCAACACATCCAAGACATGTATGGACAAGGCCCCCAAAACCGGCAGCTCCTCATGGCGAGAAGACTCGTCGAGCGCGGCGTTCGTTTCGTGCAAGCCTGGCATGGCCCCTCGCAACCTTGGGACAGTCACGACAACATCAAGAAAGCACACCGCAACGTCGCCAATCAATGCGACCAAGGCCTCGCCGCACTCATCAACGATCTCGATCAACGGGGACTGCTCGACGAGACGCTGATACTCTGCACGGGTGAATTCGGACGGACGCCCACCGTTGAACTGGGCATTACGGGCGGCGGTGAAACCTTAGGTCGCGATCACAATCATTGGGGCTTTTCGCTTTGGATGGCTGGCGGCGGAATAAAAGGAGGTACGGTTTATGGTTCGACCGATGAGTTCGGATTCAAGGCCGTTGAAAATCCCGTATCGATCCATGACCTTCATGCCACCATCTTGCACCTGCTTGGAATCGACCACAAGCGATTCACCTATCGCCACGCCGGCAGAGATTTTCGCCTGACCGACGTTCATGGAAACATCGTCCAGGAAGTGGTCGCCTAAGACAATGGCCACTCTCTCCTCCTAAACGATTATTCCATACTAACATCCTTGAAAATACGCATTCCGGCATGCGTACGACAATTGACGTTCCTGAATCGCTTCTGCATCGGGTCAAGAATCACTTGCAAGAGAGGATGGCCTATCTTGCCATCGTTCCCCTTCCAGGAAACTGAGGTCGCATCAGCTACGTTGCCTTCTTCTCCCAAACCATCCCTCTTTCCTCTCTACTTCCCCTCTACATTCGTCCTCAAGAACGAAACAATTGCCGCCACCTCGCTAGGCTCAAGGAGTGCTCCAAACTGAGCTGGCATTAACGACACTGCATGGGAATGCATTCGAGCAATGTTCTTTCGCAGAAACGTCATCACCTGTCCGCCTGGAAGTTTTAGCGTGACACTCGTAGGAGATTCTGAGGCCAAGACCCCAATCGCATCGACACCACGGCGCATTTCTAAGCGTACTGTTTCGAATCCTTCGGTGATACTTTCGTTGGGGAAAAGGATATCCCTCAAAATGGTTTCCGGAGCACGTTGAAATTCTGAATCAAGGTTTGGTCCCGCTGAGTGTCCCATGCCTCGAGCTTGATGACACGATGAACAGTGTTCCTCGAAGAGGACTTTGCCACGTTTCACCGAGGAAGATTCTGTCAGGGAAGCAATGAAGCTAGGAAAACGAGCTTCGATCGCACGCAAGTCGTCTTCCGTGGGCAGTTCAGGCGCCGGCAACTCAACCCGAGCCAGTGCCGAATCAGGAACCAAGGCTCCTTCGAGCATGCGTTGGTAAAGATCATGAGCCGAGCCGCTAGCATGACGTTCTACCCACCCCATCGCCCGCGTTATCTGTTCGACGTCTCGTCTCGTGGCCAGTGTCTCTACCAAGCGCTCCACTAGCGGGGATCCATCAGGCTGCTTGTTCAAGAGCCGCCCCAAAAGCGCGTCCTCCCTCCCAGCGCTCGAACTGACAACAGCCAGATCCATCCAACGAATGCCCGAAAGCCGATCGGCCACGTCTGCCAAACGATCTAAGGCAAACTCACTTTGAAACTCACCCAGACTCAGAGCCATTTGTAGGAGTAAACGAGACTCACCTTCGTAGTGACGAATGTCCTCCAGCCATCTGCTTAGCGCTGTCTTCACTCCTGATCCCTCAGGGTAGCGATCCCCAATGATCAGCGCATGTCGCCGCACGGCCCAATGTGGATGGGCTAGAGCCGAGCCGATCGCATCCCCTCCAAGAACCTTCAATCCATCGAGCGTATACAAGGCGTTAATCGCTGCTTCCATGGCACTCTCTCTTCTCAGGGGCTGCTCGATCGTCGACCGAAACTCCGATGCCCCTCGCTCGATTAACAGGCGGCGAGCCGTCTCTCGGCGCCATGCTCGCTGGTTTCCCAACTCGTCAGCGAGTTGACCGTTGGACAATTCAGACATCCGCGCCGCAGGCACCTCCGCCCCGGACTGATGGCTCAATCGCCAAATCCGCCCATGATGCATTCCGTTCGTTAATCCATACTGCTGTTGCAGATAACGAGGGATGGCGGAATAATCTTCGATAATCTCCCGATAATAATCTGTAATGTATATGGCACCATCGGGACCATGGCTAAGGTTCATCGGATGGAACCAGGAATCTGTCGATGCCAAGAACTCTCGCTCGGAAACGTGCGCCAGGAGCGCTTGAACATGTTGTTCCACGAGCGCGTACTGCCCCTCCTTCCATTCGCTCGATGCTTGCCGAACCACCGCTCGCACGTTCGCAGGAACCAGACTGGGGAGCAACTTAAAGTAGAACCCGCTCGCATTGGTCCCATTGACAATCTTCATCAAGAAGGAGTTGCTTCCTTTGTTTAGCTTAAGCGTCGCCGTTTCTTGATCCGCAGCAACCCCTCGGTTGACATTGTTCTTTAAGATCAGGCTCCCATTGAGCCAACACTTGATCGAATCGTTGCTCCCAAGCGAGGCATAGACGGTCGTGCCTTCCTTGCTGGTCAAGGTCCGGTAGAGATAGACCGCCGCATTCTCCGGCAATCCCAGATCGATCAATTCGCCATCCTCGAAATGCGGCTTCTTCATCCAACGCATCCCATTGACTTCGACTGCGAGTGAGGGTTCGTTCTCGGGTCCCAAGTCTTTTTCGTAGAGCGAATTCTTATCGGGACCTCGAAACGGGCCCAGCTGTTGCCATTCACTGGCCAGCGGAAGTTCGGGATCGATCTTTTCTCTCTCCCTTTCAGCCCAGTCCCTGACGGCCTCTCTGCTGGCTTGTGCCCCTCCTCTTACTAAGCGAAGTTCGGGCCCGTCCCAATGGGCAACAGAGTGGTGAATCAAATTCTGCGCCGGCTCACAGGTAAAATTGCCCCCCCAGTAGTGTTCAGGAAACGCACGGTCACGATAGATCAATGGAGCACAGGCCGAAGTGAAATAGCCGCTCGGGATCGACTCAGCTTCGCCGTAGTGATCGGTGTAATATTTCGAGAATCCCGGATCTTCAAAGCGACGGGTTCGCCACGGATGGGACTTTGCCACCGGATAGGTCGCCTGATAGGCAGCGGCATTGCGTTCCAGTGAGGGAATCGACAAATCGGGATTTCTCATCAAATAACGCCACGGGAGTGGAATAACTTGATAGCCCGGTGTCCCAGTACTAATGGTTACGCGATCTCCCGCACCAGAAAACGTATGTCCAAAGGTTCCGGTATGACCAGCAATCGCTTCGATAGCGCTTCCATCCGCTTTGATTCGAAAGTCGGTTCGTCCCAGAGACACCACGCGATCGAGATAGGGTCCCGTAATATCCCCACCACTGCCCCCGCCTCCGAAGTAGATCCAATTGTCGATGCCCCACTGCGGTGCATTGATTCGTCGCTCTAAGATGCCGGCATCAAATCCCGTGTAGAGAACCTCTCGCACATTAGCGGTCCCATCGCCATTCGTATCAGCGAGAAAGAGAATATGGGGAGCAGAGGCAACGATCACGCCACCTCGAGCGGCTACCATGCCGTAGCATGGTGGGAGGTCCTTGGCAAAGACCCGCGCTTGATCCATTCGCCCATCACCGTTCGTGTCTTTGAGCTGCTTGATGACTCCATAGGTTCCTGCCTCCGCCGCGGCTTTGGCCGTTTCATTCGCTTGAATGCGACGCACGACCCGATCCAACTTACCTGTCTTATTGAGGGCTTCTATGTCATATTGCCCTTCGAGATTGTACCCATGTAGTTCGCTCACATAGAGCCGTCCCTCGGCGTCCCAACAAACGCCAGACGGAGCTTGAATCAGGGGTTCGGAAGCCACTAATTCAATCCGAAATCCATCGACCAATCGAAACGCACGCGCACTTTCTTCCGGACTCAGAGGTTTGGGCCCATCAGTCGCGAGCTCCACTTGAGCAAACACACGGGTTCCCCAAAAGCCCAGCACGAGCACCCGAGACAACACGTTCTTGAAAGGGAAACAATTCATACCTATACGCCATCGATCACGCTGAGAGCCTTACCACCAAGGGACATGGTCGAACCACACCGATGGGTTAAACCTCTCAATACTGCCATCTTATCAAACCTAGACTAAACGATAGAACTCTTCCCACCCCTTCCGTGGCGGAGCCCCCTTGAGCCATTCATTCGCCACGGCGTGGTTCGTAATCTGCTTCGTCTGTCGATCAAAAACCAATGGCGCATTAAACTTCTGCGCGAGCACTCCCAAACAAAAGACCTGGCTCAAAGGCGCCGAGACCTCGAACGGAGACAAGCAGGGTTCAATCCCTTTGCAGGCTCGCAGAAAATTCGCATAATGATTGGTCGGATTCTTCGGATAGGCCAACAGGTCTGGCGACAAATCTGCCGCTTTGCTCTGGGGAATAATGCTAAGCGTGCTGCCATGTGAATGCCCCTTGAAAACCAAGTCCTCACCGTAGATTTCTTTTCCTGCTGGCAGTTCTTGAGCGGGCATCACTCGCCCGTTGACGGGTTTAACGGCTCGGTCAATCTTGATGTCCCCATATTCCTCAGGAACCCTCGGATGATTCTTCTTCCCATCATACCAGGTGACTTTCACCGGAGGCATCTCCCCCCGCGACGGAAACTTGAATTCCAGCGTCGATGCTTGAGGGAAGAATAACGGATTATGCCCGTCAATTCTCAGAGGGGTGATGGTTTCAGGTAATCCCAGTTTCAAGAACTGATGAAATCCGTCCATGATGTGAGCCCCCCAATCGCCAAGCGCCCCCATCCCAAAATCATACCAGCATCGCCACTGCCCCCGCACGAAATCTCGATGATAATCGTGATGCTGGGCAGTCATGAGCCAGGTATTCCAATCGAGCGTCTCCGGAATAGACTCCCCAGCTGGAAACGCGCTCATCGCTGGATCCCAGCCGTGCCAACGCCGTCCTCCGTTCATATGCGCGGTGATTTCTCGCACGTTTCGAATGATCCCCTTCTCCACCCAAGTCTTGAATTGATTATAGTTGTCCTGGCAATGACCTTGATTACCCATCTGAGTCGCCACCCCGATTTTCTTCGCACCACGAACGAGAAGTTCCGACTCATGAAAGGTTCGGGTCAGGGGTTTCTCCACGTAGACGTGTTTCCCCTGGGACATCGCCAACATCGCTATGGGAAAATGGGAAAAATCTGGCGTCCCAACCGTTACGGCATCAATCGAATCTCCCATCTTGGCAAACATCTCCCGGAAATCCTGATATCTCGGAAGATCCGGAAAGGCTCGCAAACTCTTCAACGTGTGAGGGCCTCCCATATCCACATCACACAAGGCAACAAGCTCGGCTAGGCCAGTGGCATGCATGGCGCGCAGATCACTCCCGCCTTGATTTCCAATGCCGCAGCAAGCCAATCGGACACGTTCGCTGGGAACGACGGAACGAGGCCGAATCAGATGGCCATTCCGATCCCTCACCTCCGACTGCGCTCGGATGACCTGGCTCGGCACCACACTGATACTCGCCAGAGTCGCGATGCCTTGCTTCAAGAAACGACGGCGCGTCTTCACCGCTCGCGAACCAAAAGAAATAGTCTTTGAGTTACTCATAGGGATCTGTCCGAAAACCTATTGAACGACACCGACAAACACCAGAGAGAAACTCTCCACGATTGGTATTCGAGCAGGCCTCTTGGTGAGCTCGTGGACGGAGTGAGCGTCCTCAGCTTTTCCTATTCAAGGCACACTCACCGAAATCATACCCCCGCTTAGAGGATCATTGAGTGACGAGACGAAAGAAAGCATTCTTCGCCCCTGGTTTGATCACCAGAGAATTCGATTCCCCTTCAACGACCGATTCATCTTCCACCGGCAACCAAACGCCGCCCAGCGCCTCCGTTTGCTGCAAGAAAGATGCGGCGGCCGACGCAGGCCAGCGCACTTCAACTGATCCATCGGCATGGCGGCGGATCTCAAGCCTCCCATCAAACGGCTCGGGAGTCGGCTCGGGCATCGGCTCAAGAGCCGGTGGTTCCGGGGTGGGGGGAATAAAATTACCCTTAACGATGTGAATATCGTCCAAGAGCAAGGTGTGATCCCCTTCTGGTTGAGTATCAATTTGCAAAATCCCGTCCGGAAACGTCGGTCGAAAGGTGACATAGCGGAGGTGATAGGGATTGTTGTCTCCGACAGGAAGCACTTCTTCTTCGAGAAGAACTTCCTCGTCAAAGCTCACGGAGTAGTACGTGAAACCATCTTCGCCACAGCAGTTTCGGGCATTCACGTAGTAGTAGAGCGTGTAGGTTTCTCCTGCTTCCAAGCCATCGATCCACTGAGTCATGCTGGTGGCATTCTGGATGAACAATACCGAATCCTGATTCAAGCCAGATCCATTATCCGAGAACGGCCCCTGCCCGGTCACATTCACGCCTCGTCCACCCGAGGTAAACTCCCAGCCAGCCAAATTAGCCGGCTGAATGTAACCGACGCCGACCGGACTCCCACTAGCTTCGAAGCTTGGATTCATGATCACAACCTCGTCCTCTCCTCGAGGGACAATACTCACGGCATCAAGAAGAATGCTCGCATCGCCATCAGCTGTCGTCACAAATTCAAGCATCCCACTCGAGCCCGAAGCAACGAATGGAACATTCTGAAAATAATACGTCTCGAGCCCCTCCGTCACCGCCGGAAGAATGTCTTCTCCCACCCACAACTCCTCATCTCCAAAGCGCACACCAAGATCGATTGTTCCCCCGCAACAGTTTCTCGCGTTGTAGTAAAACTGCAGCCAGTACGATTCGCCTTCGGATAACCCTCCGATTTCCTGTGACAGTCTCTGAGACCCTTGCACGACGGCAACCTGAAGACGATCCGGAATCGCCCCATTATCATGAAAGGGCCCCCCTCCCTTGTTCAATCCGGTTCCCCCTTGCCAGGATATAATGGGACCAGCGCCAATGCCAGCGGGCGCCTCATTGCTTTCAAAACTGGCATTACGCACAAAGGAACTCACCACGTTAACAGCGACATCATCCGTCAATTCCAGCCCTGCTGGAGGTGCCACCAGCATGCGTGCGGCCCCACGGGTCACTCCCACGATCTGAATCGTCTTTGAAGGCTCCCCGCCTTTTTCAAAGGCCAGCACGACCCGCCCATTCTCGTCGGCACCCACCGGCTCCGCCACCGCTAGATTCGGGCTTGTCAATGACAACTCACCGCCTTTGATCGCTAGGTATGCCGCCGGAAGTGTCACGGTCACTTCTCCAATCTGTCCCGGCGCCAGTTCCAAAGCGCTGGGCGCAATCTCGACCGGAGGAAAAGATTGGCCTCGCTCTCCAAACACTTGAATACTATCCAGTAAAACCGTGTGATCCTCTTCATTCGTTTGCCGGAAACTCAAGACTTTCTGAACATCATCGGCAGTAAAGCGAAGCCCCCCTTCATGGTAACGACGGGTCCCCCCCACAGCCGAGACGGTCTCCTGAAACAACGCTTCTTCTCCTACCCAGACACTCAGATCCGGGGAATCGCCTGAGCGAGCATTGTACTCGAATTGAACTTGATATTCAGTCCCGACCACCAAACCGTCCAACGTTTGACTTAGCGAGCCAACACCTGAAATGAACCCGACAAACTCCGGCTCCGAGCTCTGGCCATTGTCTGCGAAGGTACCGACACCATCAAGAGCAACACCGTAGTCCCCCTCTCCAAGCCAACCGGCGATGCCATTCGGGTTGATGAAACCGTCGGGGTCTTCAGGTTCACCGCTCGCTTCGAAACTCGGATTCGCCACGGGCACTTGGCCTTCGTCCCGCACGATGATCGATACCGCATCCAAATTGATCGTCGCATCGCCATTGGCAACCGTTTGAAATGTTAGGACCCCCAGATCAAATTCCGGAACAAATAGAATATTCCCAAATTTGTAGGGACTACCGTCTGCCGATGCCTTCACGTTGTCGATCCTGGCGAGCTCCAGGTCATCGAGGGACACAATCAAATCAATCGTCCCCCCACAGCACCCCCGCGCATCGTAAAAGAACTGCAACCAATGCTGCTCGCCGGGAACAAACCCAAGCACCTCCTGAGACAAGCTCGATGCCCCCTGCATGAACGCTGCCCGACCTTGATCGGGAATCGGCGTGCCCCCATTGTGAAAGGGACCGTCTGCCTGATTCACGCCACTCCCTCCTTGCCACGCCTCAATTTCTCCGTAGTGAGGCCATTCCTCGGGATAGTTGAATTCAAAGCTCGGATTCAATACCACAGGCTGAGCCGAAAGAGCCGTGGAAAGGGCGAAAAGAGCCGGCGAAAAAAACGCTACCAAAGCACGATAGTTCATAAGCATGAGACAGACTTGATTCTGGATTCCACCATCACAAGACAAGCTGTCTCGCCAGTCAAGGGTCATTTAAGACTCGGCACCGGGGTCGGCAATCTCAAGATTCGCACCCACTTGGGCCCGTAAACACACTTATGCCACTGATGCCTAGCCGGATCCACAGGGCCCTCCTGACGAGATATGCCGAATTCTCGACAAAGCTCAGTTACTGTAAAATGACCACTCTCTGCGAGGCTCACAAACCGCTGTTTCTGTTCCATAGGTGTCTCAGCTTTCCAGGGCATGCGCCCAGTCTAACTGTTACCTATGTTCCCGGTTTATCTGTTACCCATGTGCCCGGTCCATACCCTGTGTACTCCAAGTGTTCGAAATAACCAAAGACATCTGCTTTTCGCATTTGCGGCAGTCAACTATAGATCTGCCTACGACAGAAAACGAGCCGAGTGTCTCTTAACATCTCTGGCCGACAGGCCTCTCACATCCGCCCTTTCCCAGCACGGGGCGCGACAGGGTGGTCGTTCAACACCGCGACCTTGGTGGGCTTCGCTCTCCGCGGTAGCGCAAGAGCGTCCGCCTGATATCCCTAGCAGTATTGTGTTAATGAAGATCGAGAAGTGACCCTAATTCACACTTTCAATGCAAATCAGCTAGTTCTTCAAGGGCAAACGCAGACCACTCTAGAGGCCTTCCCCTCTGGATCGTCCGATCACCTAGCGTGCCTGCCTAGGCCGAACGTGGCCGAGTTCACGGTAGCGCTAGAGGGTGAAATTCTAATACAAGGTTGAGGTTCCTAGGCAAAGAGCCGTCTTTAAATCACAAGCGTTAGAACGGTTAGTATCGGTGTTTTCCGACCAGGCGTCCGCTGCTGTCGAAGGAAAGTTTGAAAACTATAGGAAGAAAAAACGTCGATACTTCGTATTCCAGTGTCTCAGCAATGAGGGCAATCTCATCTTCTTTAAGCAGTTCTTCATCCCAGTATTCGATCGGATCACTTTTCGACCTTGTAGGCTTCCCCATCAAATCGACGACGTCTCCCTTGATCATATCTTTGGTCAAAGCTTGGTAGGCCTTTTCATACGTAGCGGACTTTCTGGCTGGCATCACGATTGTTAGCACCGCTGTAGCAATGACAAAAAAGGCAATGAAACCAACTGCAATCTTACCTGCTCGTTTCATTGATTTAACCTTTCACGGTACTGATTCCTAAACCTAACGACTCCTTGCCTGGTGTTAGCTGGAGGAGCTGGCCCCCAAAGGCCCGTAAATGTCCTCTGCCCAGTAGTAAACTCTTTGACTCTACGCCGACACCCACTTTCGGTGAAGGTGTCGAAGTAGTCCGAAAAATCGGCTCCGGTGATGACAGGTGAGTTAGCTCGTGAAAAATTGTCGCATAGGCTTCTCCGTTCGGGGCATCCAATGCAAAGCCTACATCGTGACTATTCCTAAAGTTGTATCCTGTATTTATAGAAAGCTCAGCATCGAAAACTGTTCGGGCTCTCCAAGCAGTTGCAGCGGTACCGATATCAAGCGACTTTCGGTAGAGTTCCAAATTCCTGTTGCCGTCGATGTCAGTAATCATGTTGTCAAAAAGTAGAGAAAGCCACTCCAATTGATCAATGTAACATTTTCTAGGGCACAACTTGGCTTTCTCAAACCCTATTTCAGCTCTCACTTCAGGCATGATTTGTGTTACCCGACGTCGAACGTGTCCAAACGCAATCCTCAATTTACGTTTGTCAAGCCTTGACCAAGTTCCTTCCCACTCAATCTCATAAAGTCCATTCGGATCAACCTTAGATATGGGACTATTCCCCACGAACCCATAAAGATCGAGCCCCCCTTCTTCCCCAATCGGGTCTCTAGAAATAAACATCCCGGTCGCAGGGTTGTAATAACGCATGCCGTAGTAAGAGAACCCACTTTCAAGATCCACAAACTTCGTCG
>CAJXVR010000298.1 GCA_913061285.1 uncultured Verrucomicrobiota bacterium
AGATCTACACTAGATCGCTCGTCGGCAGCGTCAGATGTGTATAAGAGACAGCTTGCTTCCTGGTCGACACTACCGGCTTCGAGTGCGCCGTTCGGATCTCGCAGGCCGTCACAGTCATTGGTCTGATGCCTTCGATTTTGTGGCTGGCAATCCTATCGTGCCTTCTTCTGTCTCTGTCCCTCGACTACGCGTGGCAGAGATCCTCTTTCATCCGGTCGAGGGGGATCTTGAGTACTTGGAACTGATCTCGTTTGAGGATGATGATGTGTGGCTGTCAGATGTAGAGCTCAGGGAAGGAGTTTCCTTCGAGATGTCGCCCGGTGCAGCGCGTGTTTTGAGTCCAGGAGATCGAGTGCTTGTCGTTCAAGATGAGGCGGCGTTTGCTAGGGTTTTCCCTGCTGCCAAGGACCGAATTATTGGCGAATTCGACGGCCAGTTGTCGAATGGTGGCGATACCGTTGTCGTTCAAGTTGGAGGAACGGTCGTTCAGTCGTTCGAATACAGTGATGAGTGGTTTCTCTCGACTGATGGAGAGGGGGGGACACTGGTAGCGGATTTCTCTCTTGGAATTGATCGGGACTGGTCGGCGCAATCGGGATGGAAGGAAAGTGCCGTGAACTATGGCACTCCTGGAAGGGACGGGAGTCCGAGCGATCGGGATGCCGATGGTATCCGTGATGCATGGGAACTGAGTCGGGGGCTGGACCCACTCGATTCCAGCGATGCCGGATTGGATGCCGGATTCGTTGGCTTCTCATGGTTGGATCGCTGGAGATCTACTCAATGTCTTGAAGGGGGCGACTCACAACTCCGTCTGGCTGTATCGCCCGAGGGCGGGAAAACTAGAATATCCGTCTGTCTCGGCAGAGGGAGAGATATGGATGATTTGAGCCGAGTACGCTGGGTACAATTGCAACGTTCCAACGTGATCGATAGCAGCTGGATTCCGGTGACGGACTGGATTGAAGATGATGGCAGTAGAATCGTTTTTACCGAGGATGCGAACACTGCACTTCAGCAATCATTCTACCGGGCGATTGTAAGAGAAAGCCCGCGAGAATTTGATAGCCAGTAATTTCTTCTTGAATGGACACGGAGGCCTAGCAGGCCCTATCGTTTTGAGAATGTTGGGGTTGTGAAAAAGGGAGGATAAGAAGACCTGAACCCGGGAGCGATCTCTCTAGAATGATGATTTCATTGGCAGTCGAAAAAAACTGTCTAGTAACAGTGTGTTGTTGGTATACTCATGAACTCCTATCCTGCCGCGATTTGGGAATGCTTATGGGGGATCGCCAAGCATGGTTGAGGATTGGGTGGATAGAGAGGAGTAAGAACTACTTGCGGAGTCGAAAATACTGAATCGTTTCTGGGGCCAGAACGACGTAGCGGAATAGATTTGCGTTTCGTTGCACTCCCTCGATAGGTATCCAAAGTGTATCATTCGACAAGATCGACGTGGTTTCTAGGGTGAATTCCAGATCTTCAGAATTCCATGTCACAACAAGGTTTCCATCGATCCGCGCGATCGTCAATTCAGGCGGTGTGATTGGGATAGCACTTTCCAGTTTGTAGCTGGCATCCCAGGCCGAAAAGGGACTGCTCTGAATGCCATTTCGAAGCGTGCCTTCATAACTCGATTGGCCAGGAAGAATGGTTACCTTGACCACTGTGGTTTCTCCGATTGTTGCGAGTCCTGAATGAACAGCCGCCTTGCCCAGAGTGGAATCGTCAGTGTAGATGCTGGTTCCCCAGATAGATCCTGAATCGGTTCCGGTAACTTCGAAGAAAAGGACATCGTTGACCCGTGAACGAAAGCTGGTCAAGCCCCCGCTCGGATCCGGAAGAATATCACGATTGCCGGCACCTGTTTCTGGTTCCACAGGCTCCTGCTCACTAGGAGCCGGAAATGTTGTGCTGCCCAGCTGAACGCCGCTTACGATCGCGAATCCTTGATGGCCTGACTCCCCGTTGTGTGCCCATGTCTCAATAGAGGAGTTCACCAAAGTATAGGTGCCGGGTTCCAAGACATAGCTCGCACTCGCTCGCCATACGGTTGTTCGGGATTGAGGTTCTTGGTTCTCTAGAGTTAATCGCCAAGGGCCGAAAACCTGTCCATCTCGGTTGCTAAGCGAAATGGTCCGTTCGGTGGTCGGCTCATTGGTATCAAGGTGAAGCGTACTAATTCGATTGAGCAAGAGACGTTCGTCTAAGACGATGGCAGTTGCTTCGCTGGGCCCTGAGGAAGCTACTTGCTCGTTGGTGTTGTTGAATATCTCGATTGTTTGGGAAAGGTCAATATCTGCAGGAATTAGTTGAAAGCTGCCAGCCCAGCGCCCAAAGGTTTGGCTTGTGATGTTGTTGCGTTCAGATCCCTGATAGGCACTTTGTCCTGGTGCTATGAGGGCTCGAACGGTTGCGGTTTCTCCAATTTCCAGAAGTCCGGCATGTACGGCTGCTATCCCGATGTCCGAATCATCCGTGTAGGTATTAGTGCCCCACAGGGTTTGTCCGCCCCGTCCCGTAACGTTGAAGGTGATGATTTCTCCGCTCCGGGATCGGAATTTTCCTACACCCGTGCCTGGGTCTGGAAGCGGGGCGTTGGTGTCTGTTGCAGGATCTTCCGGTAGGCTTACGGTTATTTGCACGCTATCCATGAGGCCGTTCTCGGACTCAAGAATGATGTTGAGCTTTCCTGCCGCTGGTGGAGGGGTGAGTAGGCCGTTGGGTGTGATATGACCTGCTGGGTTTTCGAGGATGCGCCACTGCGGAGCGAATGTAATGGGCTGATCTAAGTGGTCCCAGCCAAGGGCTTCGAGTTGCAAGGTTTCTTCTGTCGTAATTTCTTTCTTCGGCGTTCTTATTTCGATCCGACTTATGGCCGGTTGGCCGACTACTAAGAGGACTGTTGTGCGGACGGTTTCTCCTTGGAGGGGTGTTGATGCGATGGTGACGTCGATCGTGAGCTCGCTGGATTCACCGATAGCCACATCGTTTGGAGGATTGAGGTTTAGGGTCGTTTCAGCGGTTCCGTCGCGCATTTCGATCGAGATCAGCGCCGAGTTTTGGGGGGCAAGCCATCCCTTGGTGTCGCTGGCCCGCAGGGTGACGGTTTGATCTTTATCCGTTTGTCTGATGAGAACTTCCAACGGAGACACAATGCCTGGCAGGATTTTGTAGGGGGAATCTTCGGTAGTCACTTCTAGTGGAGCTGCGACAGGTGGTTCCTCGTACTTGACATTTCTGCTGATGGGTTGCCCTTGCCCGGGGGCCGCTCCCGAAGGGCCGGTCGGATGATCCCAATCGTTGCCAATCGCAATGACATTACAGATTACTGTGGCCGAGTTGGTTACCGCGAACCGTCCATTTCCAAGGAAGGAAGACGCTGTGATGTCCATCGGGAAGGGACTTTCGTTGCGAATACCATCGAGATTGTTGTCCTCGAGTAAGACGGTCGAAAGAAATGATGGACCGCCTCCTCCCAAGATGTCATCGCCCACGACGAGGCCCGAGCCAGAGTTGCTTACGAGGGCGACTCCATCCATCGTGATAGGACCAGACCTTAGAGAAACCCCATCGGTGCCATGTCGTTCAATGTTGGCCCTTTTAATATCTGCGCTTTGTGCTTTAACACCATTTCCGGCATTGCCTTTGATATTGGCGGTATTGAGAATGGCATTCGCGAATGGAGCCAGCAGTCCGTCGCCGAGGTTAGACGGGAGTCCGTTCTCGTTGATTTCGAGGAGCCAGGCTTCAATTCTGGGGCCTTGAGAACGGAGTCCTCCAAGCGTATTTTCATCGAAGCGATGGAGTTCCGTGCCTCCTTTCGATCCTAATGTTACGGTGCCTTTATCAACATCTAGCCCCCAACCGGAATTCTGAAGAAAGTAGCATCCGTCCTCCACGATGACATTGTTACTTACGGTTGCTCCGTTCCCTCCGTTCTCTTCGAAGATACTTGGATTCCCGATGATGCTAAGTTGTTTGGCGATGATGCCATCTGCAGCGTTTTGATTGATTCTAGAATGGTTGATGGTCGCACTGGCCATGGGCGCCTTGATGCCTTCTCCAAAGGGGGAGCCTATCCCTGGGAAGGTTCCATTGAGTCTCACATCGAGATTATTGACAAGAAGCTCTAACCCTGAAAACGATATCCCGCCCAGCTCATTTCCGATGATGAGACTTAATCCATCGTCGTCTTCATTGATACTGAGGGCCTGTCCTTCTATCTGGATTCCCCAGCCCTTATTACCACTGATATCAATCTTCTCGGCATTGAGATTTCCGGCCAGGTCAACCCCGTCGGCGCCGTTATTTGAAATGGTCGTCACATCAAAGAAATCTGCGGAGCTGGCCACGATTCCAGTGTTGAGATTGTCGTTGATCACTGAGTTGAAAAGAGTCACGTTTGCATTGGGCAAGAAGAGCCCGAACCCGGTCTTTGGATTCGCCTTTCCGTTTCCGGTAATAGACGCCTCATCTGCGAGCAATTCCGTGGCATTCAGGGCTGCAATTCCTGAACTGCCGTTCTCACGAATGTGTATTGGTTTGCCTCCCGATTTATTTAGGATGAGGAGTTCCCCTTCGCTTGTGATTCCTGTATCTCCGTTCTGTAGCACATGGGCGCCATTGATCTCTAAGCTGTCATGGACAAGGATGCCGCTGGCTCCGTTTGCTTGAATGATTACGAAGGTTTTTGGGGCTTCGATATCGATAATCAGTGACCACGCCTCTATTCCGTTCTTACCATTCTTGGTGCTGTCAACATTGATAAGTTTGAGATTGCCCGTTTCACCCACGATGCCATGACCTGAGAACGCGGTGACGATAAGATCATAGACGTAGCTGTCGTTAACGGCGAATACGAGGCCGTCCGCATCGCCTGTAGTGATCTTTGATCCGTCCAAGACAAGGTTGACGGGCTTTCCGGTTGTGTCCCTTACTGGCGCTGTATTGAAATCTATCGGAGCCGTGATTTTTGGGAGGGGAGAGTTCGGATGAATGGTCGCTGTGCCAGCTATGATATCGCTGGAGTGGAATTCGAATTCGATGCTATTGACTTGTCCGAGCGCATTTGCTTCTTGAATCGCTGCGCGCAGTGTTCCGACGGGGTTGCCAATGCTTGTATCCGTTCGAGTGTCTGCTACGCCGTCACCGGGGTTGGCGTCTGGTGCATCTCCTGTGGCATTGACGACTAAGGGGTTTGGGGACGAAATCCAAAGGGAATCCACGGTTTCAAAGGTGGCAGGATGGAGGTATTTGATGCGAAAGCTTGCCTTGCTACGATCATTGAATTGACGGGCAACGCCGTGAGGGGAACTCGTTCTAAGGTTGACCTCCAAACCTGAAATTTCAGATGCCCTTACGACCTTCCCATCGGGAAGGAATAGCTCTGGTTCGAATTCAGTGACAATCGGCTCGTGAATCGGGAGTCCGGTTTGTTGATTAAAAGTGGCTCGCCAATAGGTTGTGCCCGCATGACCTCCGAGAAGGTCGTCTTGCGTGCTAAGGAAACAGATTGCATTTCGATCATTGGCGACGCCCCGATGCAGTTGATCAATGGTCAAATTCTCGTCATACGGGGAGTTCATACCCTCAATAACTAGTGGCAGGAGCAAATAGTTGTTCTGCCCGATGAGCATCTCAGACCAGATTCCCCAACGTTTGTTCGAGTCTTGAGCCATAAGAGTGACAGCGCCTGTATCCGAGACTTGAAAGAAACGAATGGTCGTGAACGTACTAGCCAAAGTGCCTGGGGCAAGGCTGCCTTCTTCGGCAACTTTTCGAAATTGTCCGAGCCTGTTTCCCGCGTAGATGCCCCATGGGCTGCCGTCGACTCGGCCTTTGAAAGCGACTTCCCCGGTGTCGCTTATGGATAGGGCTGCAAGAGAGAGAGTGTCGGCTTCAAAGATAGTCTCTATTTCAGCACCTGGAAGTGGCGATAAATAGCGTAACACGGAAACGTGGTTGACGAAGGTGCTATCGTTGCTGACATGGATTCCCTCAGCGAGGAATGCTGTGGCGTTACTATCCGATCCTGCTGGATAGTCAAGTGAGGTTGTTTTGTACGTGCGGCCGCGGGCACGGAATTCGTCTTCGGTGCTTGAGATTGGTACGGTTCGAGATGCGGTAATGTGTCCGATGGTGCTATTGGAGAAACTCCCAAAGAGCGCCATGATCCCATCGTTACTAAATTGCCAGCGAGATGAGATAATTCCCGGGTTCGCAATGCTTTGCAGTTCCGCGCCTAAGCCATTCAGATCTGCGATGCGGAAGAATTGATCCGGCCCATCGCTTGATGGAGCGGTTGCATGGGCCCATATCGATTCAGTCCTGGAAGAGTAGAGGGTGGCTCGCTGTGTATCGAACGGATTGTCGGTCCCTTCCAGAAAGAGGAGTTCACTGCCCGTGCTCGTCGCCTTCCAATACCCCCAAGTGTCGTTCTCCAACTGAGCTCGGAATATGACCTCATCGTCTTCGGTAACGAAGTGATTTGATGGGTCGAATGCAGAGAAATGTAGAACTCCACCGCCTTTATCGGCAGGAAATCGGAGTGCCAATCCTACTTTATCGGTGGCAATATCACCTGTTTGAGCCAGAAGGCGATGGTCAAATTCCGCCTGTACGATTGAGACCGACACGTGCCATATAACGAAGATAACCCCTAGATACGGAATTCGCATGAATGTTGACTCGCAGCTCTTCGGATAGCTGTCAAGTCGAGATTAGGGAGTTTGAAACCCACGCCAGATTGTTCCATTCGTCTAAGGAGTTCTGAACAGCATCGCATTCAACGCCATCAGCCATCACCATTCTCGAACGGTAACCCTGTAGTCGCCGAGCTCCGTACGAAAAACAGATGAAGTGAACGATGATATTCGGTTCGCCGCTTGAATGACGCCAATCCTTGGAGGAGATTGAGCGATGAGTTTGGAAAGCATTTGTTGAACCTGCTGGGAGATTATCTATTCTCAAACCAACCATGATTATCCGACTGCTTTTAGGCCTGTTTCTCACGTTTGGCGTGTCGCAATCTAATGCGGCTAAAAAACCTAACATTATTGTCGTGATGCCGGATGACATGGGCTATGGGGATTTGGGCGTGACGGGGAATCCTGTGATCCGGACGCCTCAGATTGATCAGTTCGCTTCTGAAAGTGCTCAGTTGACTCACTTCTATGTAAGTCCAGTTTGTTCTCCAACTCGGGCTTGTTTGATGACTGGGAGATACAACTATCGTACACGGGTGGTTGATACCTTCAAAGGGAGATCGATGATGGATCCTGCAGAAGTGACGATTGCAGAGGCGCTGAAGGCGGCGGGCTATACCACTGGAATCTTTGGTAAGTGGCATCTCGGAGACAATCATCCCTTACGAGCCCAGGAGCAGGGATTCGACGAAGTGCTGATTCACCGAGGTGGTGGCTTGGCTCAACCCTCGGAGCCGATTGAAAATGGCCGTCGCTACACCAACCCGATCCTATTCCACAACGGAAAGAAGATTCAAAGTGAGGGCTATTGCACCGACGTCTATTTCGATGCAGCCATGGATTTCATCGGGGCAGCTAGTGATGAGGGAAGGCCGTTTTTTGCCTATGTGGCGCCTAATGCCCCGCACGGTCCTTATCATGACGTTCCTCAAGCATTGTTGGAGTATTACCAGTCGATTGATCTGAATCCGATCCTCGGAAAAAACATGAGCGATAAGCATCGAGATACGGTGGCTCGGGTATTTGCCATGGTTGAAAACATCGATGAAAACATGGGTCGTTTAGATTCGTTCTTAAAGAAACGGCAGTTGATCGAGAATACGATCGTCGTTTTCTTTACGGATAACGGTCCCAATACCATGCGTTATGTAGGGCCCTTTCGCGGGATGAAAGCAGGGGTGCACGAGGGGGGGATCCGGACATGTTTCTTCGCCCGTTGGCCTGGGCATTTTCGAGCAGGACATCATAGCGATCGAATTGCAGCCCATATCGATCTTATGCCGACTCTCCTGGATGCCGCTGGCGTCGTTCCGCAGAATGGGGACAATTTCGACGGAATCAGTGTTCTTCCTTTGTTGATGGGGAGTCCGGAGAATTGGCCGGATCGTAGTTTGTTTATTCAAACCCATCGGGGAGATCGTCCCATTGCAGAGCATCATGTGGCTATTCGGTCACAAGCCTGGAAACTGGTGCATCCCTCCGGTTTTGGCCAGAATCAGATGCCGGAAGACGTTCCTTTTGAACTCTATCACATCATGACGGATCCCGGTGAGGAATACAATCTGGCGGGGAAGAATCCTCATCGAGTTTCCTCGATGCGGCAGGACTATGCGCGATGGCTGACTGCGGTCTCGGCGACTCGTAGGCCCAATTTTGTCCCTCCTCGTATCGACATCGGTGTGCATCCTGAACCCGTCGTCGATCTTTCGATTCAAGATTGGCGAGTGCCGGCGGACAGTACAGGTTGGGGGATCTCAGGAGAATGGTTTGTCACGGTTCAGGACTCGGGGCCCTACGATGTAGCCATCCGATTCAGCGAGCCTGTCGGTTCACGGCAACTTGAGGTTCTGGTCGGAGAGCTGCACGTGCCGATGAGTCTTTCTGAAGAACAATCGGTCGCTTCTGCCGAGAATATAGAGCTGCCTCTCGGAGACACCACCGTGAGGGTTCATTCCGACCCGCCATTGAAACGGGGCGACTTGCCTCGCTTTGTGACGTTTAAGAAGCGATAGTCCATTTGGGGGAGGCGACTAGATCTATTCTCGTCTGGACAAGCCTGTTGCAGGCTCAATGAGGCTGCGCTTGTCCGTAATTTTCTCCGATTCTTAGCTTTTGTTGAGCTCTTTAATGCGAATGGCTCTCCAGTTGATTTCGCCCTGCTTACCTTGATGCACTTGTAGAGCGATAAATCCACTTTGACGCTCTCGATTCGAGAGGTTGGCACAGGGGATTCCGTTGACCCAGGTTTTGATTTTGTCTCCTTCAACGTGAATTGTGATTCGGTTCCAATCGAGCTGATCTTTCACCGCCTCCCGAGCCTGGTTGTGTTCGGGGTCTTTGGAGAGAGGATACTTCCAACCACCCATGGCTTCGCCGTAAATGCCTCCTGTCCATCCTCTCGATGAACTATCAATTTCGCACTGAAGTCCGAAGACGCGGTGGAGTGTGCGGTCTTTGATTTTTGTTTTTTCGTTTGGTTGAAGCGGTCGGGTAGCAGCGCGAATCATGATTCCTGAGTTGCTTGGAACCACCCATTGGTATTCAGCACTAAGGATGAAATCCGTGTAGGCGTTGTCGGTTGCCAGGAATGAATTCAAGCGGACGCTTGGATCGCATTTGCCGACGAGGATGCCGTCCATTACCTGGAAAAGCATTTGGCCTCCTTTGACACTCCACCCAGTCAGATCTTTTCCATTGAACAGGTCAATCATTTCGAGCTGATCGAGCTTGGGCTCCGTACTGGTGTTTAGGGCTAATCCTGAAAGGTTACCCCCTCGGTATGGCTTTACTCTCGGGCTGGCGGCCTTCATCGCTGGGCTGGCAAGATAGCTGAGGCTCATAACGAGGATAAGAATGATTTGAGAAGGTCGTCGTTTGAAGGTCATGTTTGGTAACACTCGGAATTGGGCTCAACCACATTGATAGATTGGTCAGGCGGCATTGTTTCGGTTTGCGGTTGTTGGGAATGTTGAAAGTGGAATCTTTTGGTGAGTCTAGCGTGCCGTTGGGAGACGGGCCAGTTTTTTGAAGCGCCTTCAGTGCGCCTAGTTGGGCTCGCTTTGTTGGTCTTCTTCGCGAGCCCTTCCCAACGTAGGTTCTTATGAATGAGTCACCGACGGAACCTGTTTGATGTAGTCAGGGGCTCTGGAAAGGTTCGAGGAGTTTTGGTTTGTCAGATGGGCTGTTTAAGCGGAAGATTCGACCGCTGATTCCTATGAAACCCGCCCTCGTCATTGCATGCCTTTTGTGGCTTGTCGTAACTCCCCTGGGTAATTGCTCAGGAAACGTTTCCCCCGTTGTTAGGTAATCAAGCGCCGAGTTCGCATCGGGAGTTGTGGGCAGGAGTTGATCCCCGAAGGGAACCGCTTGAAACGGAGTTTCTCAGGGAATGGGAAGAGGGGGGCGTCGGGTTGCGAATCGTACGTTTACGTATCGGAATCTTTCGCGGACAAAAGGCGATTATGGCTACAATCTACGGTTTCCCTCAAGGGGCCGCTAGGGTTCCTGGTCTGGTTCAAATTCATGGTGGAGGCCAGTATGCAGACTACCGTGCCGTTCTCAGCAACGCCAAACGGGGCGACGCGACCCTGTCGATCGCTTGGGCTGGGCGAATGAATGCACCGGAGTATCACGTGACTCCAAAGGAAGTCACACTTTTTTGGGAGAGAACGACGAGCGATCCTTCTTATCGTCTGACTGAGGATTGGGGATTGCTGGATGCGTACCATGCTCCTTCTCGGAATCCAAAGAATGCGTTTGCGTCTATCAGTCCTGCTGCGTGGACCTTGGATGGGGTCGCGTCTGTCTCTTATACACATCTGACGCTGCCGACGAGCGATCTAGTGTAGAT
>CAJXVR010000299.1 GCA_913061285.1 uncultured Verrucomicrobiota bacterium
GAGATGTAGAGAGGTCTCGTGGGCTCGGAGATGTGTATAAGAGACAGACCATGGGCCACGCCTGAGACCCGACCGTCGCACACAAGGGCGACCTTACCATTTAGCTGAGGAGTGGAGAGGGCAGATGATGCGACTAGCAGTTCTGGCATCCCTGGGGAACCCACGGGGCCTTGATAGCGCATGATTACGACGTGACCGGGTTTGATCATTCCGGCGCTGGCCGCTTCAACGACTTGGTCTCCGGTTTCGAAGCAGATGGCTTCACCGCTAAATTCCGGGGTTTGCAGACTAGACACTTTGAAGACAATGCCTTCCGGGGCTAGGTTGCCGAAACAAATCTGCATGTCTGCATACTCTTTAAAGGGAGTATCCGTGGAGGCGATGAGTTCTTGGTCAGGAGGAAGTGCGCCAGCACTCGAGTAATTGCTGGTCAGTGATTCGCCGGTCACGGTGAGGCAGTCTCCGTCAATAATCCCTGATTCGATTAGGTGCTTGAACAAGACCGGGGTGCCCCCAAGCCGATGGAGATCGATCATGTTGAAAGGACCGCGGGGTGCGAAATTGCAGAGGACGGGTGTTTCGCGGGCGATCCGTTGAATATCCTTCATCGTAAAGCTGACGCCAGCTTCGTGGGCCAAGGCGAGAATGTGAAGCGTGGCATTGGTAGAGCCGCCTATCGATACAATCGTTTTCATGGCATTCTCAAAGGCCTTCGCCGTGAGGATATCTCGCGGTCGAATGTTCTTGGTGAGGAGGTTTTTGATGAGGCGTCCCCCTTGCCGTAGCTCAATTGGCTTGGCTGGGTCCTCGGCATGAACCGAGGCACTCGCCGGAGGAATGAGCCCAATGGCTTCTCCCATCATAGCCATTGTATTGAAGGTCGCCATGAGTCCGCATCCGCCACGTCCGGGGCAAGCGGTCTTGATGATTTCCTCTGCTTCTGATTTTGGGATGGCGCCTTGTTGGGCGGCTGCCTGAGCGTCGTAGGCAGAGAGGATAGTCGTTGGATTGCCCTTGTGCTGTCCGGGGTGAATACTGCCCCCGCTAAAAATGAGTCCCGGGAAATTAGTTCGCGCCAAGGCGATGGCGAGACCCGGGAAGTTCTTGTCACAGAAGTGGATGCCGATCATGGCATCGAAACAATGAGCTGAAGCCATCATGGCGAAGTTGTCTGCGATGGCATCGCGGGATGGAAGCGAGTAGCGTCCACCGTCAATGCCTTGGGTGAGGTTGTCGCTGATGCCTGGAAGACCGCATTTATAGGCGTGCACTGATTCTTCATTGCAGCCAGCCATGACTGCGAGGGCGGCATCATGACTGCCGCGGTTGCATAGATTCAGATCGAGCTCAGGAGCCCCGATGGCGGCGATGGGTTGGATGAACTCCGTCGCGTTCCATTTCAGTCCGTGAAGGAATGCGGCAATGGCTGCGTTGGGTGATGATGTGAGACGTCGGCTATTCCAATTCAAGGGTTCGCTCATGGTTTGGCACTGTTTATTGATAGCCAAACCATAAGTCGGGAGCGAATCGCGGGGCAAAACAATTCGAGGCTGTACGGCGATCTCGTCACCGGCAGCCTCTTCAGTTCTGTGAAGCGGCTAGAGTTATCGATAGTTGGTTGCTGTGGATCGCGAACTTGATCTCTCCGTGGCATGTTGCGCGAGAATCCGCGGCCGTCGGTTTCGAGATTTTGGGTCGAACACCTACTGTTCTTGTTTGTGTTGATTGGGACTCGTGTTGCAGATGTCCCCTTGATCGTCAATTCAACGCGAGTCTGAGGCAGGCATCCAGCTGGACTCAATCCTGAGCTGAACGGGTGATTTGTCGCATTGCCAGTAACTCGACAGCTTTCATGAATTCAGGATCGTCCTGCTCGAGCCACCAGGGAAGGGCAAATCGTATTCTTAAGCCTGGGTCATGATCTGTGCTCGCAAAGATCAGGCCATCGGCACTAATGTCGCCGTCGATTGCTCGCGAAGTGTGTTCAATGCTGAGCAAGTCAAGATCGTATTCCCAGTCCCAGACCTGGGCAGTTCTGGAAACCCAAGAAAGTGTGAATAGTCGGGCGCCATCGGGACTAAACGATGCCCATCTCAATGAGTCCCAACTTTCCCAAATTTTAGACACCTGACGTGCTTCCAGATCAAAAAAATGCAATCGTTCGTTGGTTTCGTAGACGAGGAGCGGTTTCTTTGGGTGGAAACAAAACCCACGGGGCGCTAAATGCCCCAGATTGGCCTCGAAAACCAGCGCCCGATCGTCCACTTGAATCACGTTTAGGACGCTATTCTGCATAAACCCGGCATAGGCCCCGTTCGCGCTGAGTTTCATTCCCCTTACCGTGGCTATCTTCTGAGGATCGTGATTCTTTGAAACCCAGAGCCTTTGTGGTTTCCCAGATGGGAGTTCGATTGTTGAGATTGCCCCATTGACGAGCACCAAGGCCCGATTCCCTGAATGATCGAACGCCACGGCACTCGGCGCCGCGTTGAGGGGATACTCCCACCAATCGCTTACCTTTCTGTAGCGTAGTTGGTGAAAGCGAAGTCCTTGATTGACTCTCGTGACGATTTCTCCGGTACCTGGCCGGATCCGAGGGAGGAGCGGTTTTTCTTGATTCTTTTGGTTCTGGTGCACGAATTCTTCGTCTGTGATCTCAGTAAACCCGAGATCTTTGTCAGGATCCAGGGACCCCAAGTAAACGCGCTCTCCCGTCCAATCTTGGTAGAGAATGGAAGCGCTAGCGTTCCCCATTTCCGCCTGTGCTCCCGTCGAACCATCATCTTCAGTGATTTCCGCTAGCAGAAAATTATTTGCCGCGAGATCGTGTCGTCGAATCGATCCCGTTTGTGAGACAGTCATTAATTGTCCATTTTCTAACAAACGGCACCACCGGATGGGTTCCGGAAACCGCAAACTGGGGTGAACGCCATTTTTATCTAGAATTAGTCCCTCTTTTGGTGTGCAAACCAAGAAACTCCCATCCGACCGGAGTTGAATCCACTTAATTGGCTTGGAGGCGTGATATAATTCTACCACCTTTCCGCTGGCGTTATCATACCGAAAAAGAACTCGATCACGTGCATACACGATCGTGCCGGTCTCCGATTCCATTGCAATTGCCGAGATCAGGCTTTCGTCATTTGTGCTAGGTAACCTTCCTATGTCCGTCAAGGTGGCGGCGTCAAGTGTGATGAGTCCTTTCTCTTGAGATGTACTAAGAGTCAGATATCTTTCGGCACCATCGGCCACCATACTCATAGATTGATGGCCTAATTCTCTGCTAGCGGTCTCGTTCCAGTTAGGAACCGATAAGCTCTTGAGCAGACCGCCGACGCCTCCGTCGGAATACGTGAATAGCCAGTCACCCGTTGGTGACCAGGCGAAGGCGAAAGCGCCCGAGGAAACAAGCGTGCGTACTGCTAGACCATTGGTTGCATCATAGATCACAATCGATGCGGCATTCTTGGATTCATAGTGACGAACTGCCAGATACCGTTCTTTTGGATCGATCGACAGATTTGCGAACGAAACCATTTCCTGTCTCCATTTGACGGTTTGGGTGGCCGTCTCGACGCAGATCAAAGCCCCTTGCTCGTCCTTAGCGAAGATCAATGCGCCATCTTTTGAAATTGCCATCGGCAAACGAAGCGATTGATCGAACTGAGCGGCCCAGTCATTGATAGGACATTGTGCCAAGAGATGCCCCCATTCCCAGCCCCGCAAGGTCGTGTCGGTTTTCCAGAGGTGCGGCAAGGCCAGATGTGGATTCCCGGCATTGATGTGCGTCTGGGCAAGTTTAATGGCGAACTGATAATTTCGATGCCGCAAGATTTCTTCGCCGGTCTCCGCTTGTTCTCGCAAGTTCTTCTCACGATGGGCGGCTATTTGTCCGGAAATGCCCAAGACGAGAAGAAGGACGGTTACGGTAGCGACCAAACTTGCCACCAAAGGCCGGCGACGTGCCCAGATGTAAAGTCTTTCTGAACTGCTGATCGGGCGAGCGGCAATTGGTTCACCACGCGCGAACCGTTCGAGATCAGCCGCCATCTCTCCGGCTGATGCGTACCGGTTCTTCGGCTCCTTGAGGAGACAACGCAGGGCGATGGTTTCTAAGTCTTTGGGAGTCCGACGATTCTTGCTGGTTGGCCGTGCCGGCTCGTCCTCTGCGACGTTTCTCAAGAGATCAAGCGTGGACTCTCCTTGAAAGGGCGGAGCGCCTGTTAACAGCTCGTAGAGTACCGCTCCCAAGCCATAAATATCAGCGGCGGCGGTTAAGGCATCGGAGCCCAGTGAGATTTGTTCTGGGGCCATGTAATGCGGTGTCCCCAGAACTGCCTCGGTGGCCGTAATGCTGCTGTCCTCCTCTAGAAATCGAGCCAGACCGAAATCTGTTAGAAAGGGTTCGTCCAGTGAATCGAGTAGAACGTTTCCCGGCTTGATATCGCGATGCAAGATGCCGTTTTGATGAGCGTAGTGAACGGCATTGGCCACTTTCGTCATGGTTTCGGCGATCATCAGAAAATCACTGCGTGTCTCCCTTTCGAATTGACGTTTACTGAGCGTGGGGCCTTCGACAAGTCGCATACTGAAGTAACAGTCGCCTTCCTCTTCACCTACCTCATAAATCGGGACGATGTTCGAATGATCCAAGCGAGCCACCGCTTCGGTCTCGCGTTTGAAGCGGGCGATGTTATCCCGATTGCTGGACGGCCCGGTGCTTAAGAGTTTCAGAGCCACGGTGCGGTTCAAGGTAGAATGTCGCGCTCGATAAACGCGGCCCATTCCTCCGGCAGCAATCATCTCCTCAATGATATATCCGCCGTATTCCGCTCCACGGATCGCATCCGTCTCGGGAGTCAGCATTGAATCGAAAAAACAATTTGGGCAAAGGCCGTCACAGATGAGCGGATTGAGTGGAGTCTCACAAAACTCACAGCAAGGCCTCGTTCCTCGCTCAGCATTTTCCCTTTGTTTTGGCATGTCCTACCTCTGTTGTTAAACGTTGCTCCCCAAAGGTTCCACTCGAAAGAAGAATATTTGGCCCTCTGTCTTCGCTTTCATCGGCGTTATGACTTCAAACGAGGAAAGAGAATAGCGTCCACCATCGAACCCCGACGTAAGATTTTTACAAGTCCCGTGAAGGATTCAACTGGCAAAACGATTCGAATCTTCCTGGGGGATGAGAACTCGCGTCTCTCTGATTGAACCTCTTTGGGTTATTGCTTGTTCGAGCGGAACCTGAGCGGGAATTCTGAGTTGTGGAGGGGGGAAAAGGCACGTGATTGATTCTTCGGGTCTTTCCAATTTTTGAGCTCCCCTGAGGGGCGTGAGTTGCCTCGGTCCATTAGGATCGGAAAACCATTTAGATCTTGTTCCAACTCTCCTCTCAACGTTCGGCCGTGGTATCTATTGAGGTTTGGATTGCTGATGGAGAGTCGGAATCCTTCGACATCAACTAGAATGCCGTAGGTCCCTTTGGCGAGATTGGAACATTCGAATCGCCCACTTTCTTCAATATCAAACTGTTGTTGGACGGCCCCTCCTTCGTCATAAACAGCAAGCCGTGTTCCATCAGGGATAGGGGCGTTGTTTTCAAGTATTATTCTCCCTGCTAGTCGAAAACCGGAAGCTATGATGTGGTTTCCGGTATCGATTTGGTTAAGTTCATCCGGGGTGGTAAGAGGTCGGCTATCTATGTGTACATGCCTGCTGAATCCCTCGACGTAACCTGTTAGATCGAAAGCTGTGTCTGCTGGAATATTTAAAAATACGAAGTTTCCACTCCGATCACTCGTCGTTGCAAAGTGGTGACGGTATCTGTTCGCCTCGGTGTATTGAGCGGAGAGAGTCATCTTTGCCCCTGGTAATGGTTTGTCTCTCATCGAAATTCTACCTCGGACTGATGTCCCTTGGGTCAATTGAAACACCCAGTGCTTTCCTGCTTGAACTTCGTCGACGAGAAGGGGAGCGAAGTGTTTTGCTTGAATCTTCAAGCTGAGTGGCTCAAAGGGAGTTTCGGAGACGAAAGTAAAGATGCCTTTGGAATCGGTGATTGCGAAAGGATCCATTGGCTGCTGAATGCGTTTGACGACTGTGACCTTTGCGCCAACGATAGGAGACCCAAGGAGGTCGGTTACTTTTCCTTTTGCTTTTCGATCGCGTGGAACGGCTGCATCGTTTCTCTGGGTGAGCCTAATGTTCGTAGGGCCTGACTCCGGAATGACAAATTGATTGTATTTGGGCCGGTAGCCCTCGGCTACGGTTAACAGGCGAAACTGAAGTGAGGGATCGAGATCATTTAGTGAATATGCGCCGGAGGCATCCGTTGTTGCTGATTTTTCGCTGTCCGGGTAGCAGTGTGAACATGTTGGTTGAGTCCCTGTTCTTGGTTTTGCGGTGTAGATGTAGACCGTGGCTTTTGCTATTGGCATCCCTTGTGAGTCAATCACCTTGCCGCTAAGATTGTGGGAAAGTCCTTGCGTTGAGACCGAGAGTATTGCGAGGAAGAAAAACAAACCGCTGAATCGAAGAGGATTTGAAATTGGATGTGGAGCCTGAATTGCGTTCATCGTTAGTTAACTAGGCGCTTTCTGTTGGTCAATTCGTTGATTGTGCGGCTGCAACCATCCGTTCAAGTAGATTCACACTGCTCGTGTTCAGAGAAACTGAACCTTTTGGATCGATGATCAACGTTGCCGGGAGGGACTTGATTTCAAAATGTCGGAGTAAGCGAGTCGCTTGTTTGGGGGGAAGATACCCGATGGGCCATGGATGCTTTCTTTGGCCTAAGAAGTTAGTCATCTCCCTCTCTGTAGAATCCAGATTATAGCTAAGAATGACTAGGGATTCTTCTTTAGTATCGCTTGCTTGGAATCTCTTTATTGCCTCCCACCACTCGGTTCCGTCTTCTGCCCAGGCTGCCCAGAAATGGAGGATCGCGGTCTTTCCTTGAATGCGATCACTTGAGAGCTCTCCCCGATCATTGACGGATGGCACCGGGGGTAGGTTTGGGACGATCGGTTTCTTCATGCCATCAAGGGTCAATTGAATGTTCCCTGCATTGAGTGTGGATGCGTTTGATCCTGTTGGAATCGAGAAGGGCTGGATGAGCCAGCCCCGGGTCTTCTGTCGAAAGAACGGCGCATCGGTGCCATCTGGATTTGGTTCTAGGACTGTAATATCGAATTGGTAGTCCCCTGGTGGTACTGCTTCGATAGCGAAGAATCCTCCTGGTTCGACGTTGAGGTAGTAGTTTCTTTGAGAGGCGCGCGCTCGTGCTTGCACGGTTTGGAGGTAGAAGCTATTTGATTCGGTAAATCGTTTTATGTTTACGTACTGATCTAGTCTTGGGCGAGGTGTGGTCCGCTCGTTTTCTGGTAAGCTCGTTAAATGAAATCGTCCGTATCTACTATCTGTTATTGGGCTGCCCAGCGTGGTTGTGAGACGTCCTTCAATTCGATGGCCTGTGTTTGAATAGTCGACTTCGACTGTTCTACCGGGCTCAACGACAATATTTTTGGCGTAGGATGGGACAAGTGTCCCTGTGAGATATTCTGGATGGTTCACATAGAGTTGATAGTTGCCGCTTGGTAGAGACTCGAATCGAAACTTACCGTCTCTATCGGTTTGGGTGCTGAAATGGCCAATCAGTAGATTCTTGGGATACTTGTCTGCTATGAGCCCTATGCTTCGATTGGCTTTGATTTCTCCCGCTATAGATAGTGTGCCGTTAATGGTTCCCGTTGCTTGAAGAGTGAGTTCGTTTGGATAGCGCGCTAGTTCTTTCCTGGTGAGTATCAATGTGCCTGTGTCGTGATCGATCAGAAGTCCTGCAAAGTTTTCAGGGAACGGCAATTGTGGAATCTTTCCCTTGCTATCCGTCGTGACTTGAATGTTCTGAGGGCGAGTTCTCATTTGTGCCTTGCCGTTTGTATAGCTAAATGTTGGTGACGGTCCCGCTCTAGATTTTAGAACGAGCTGTGCATGAGCGGCAGGATGGCCCTCTGGGCTTAGGACAGTACGGCCTTCAAGTTGAAACTGTGATGGAGTTGGAGTGAGCGCGAAGGCAAGAGTCGGGCTAATCTCGTTGCCCGCGATTCGTCTTGAATACGCCTCCTGATACCCGGGGGCTCGGATGTTAAGATAGTAATGAATGTCTCTGTCTGGTAGAAAACGTTGATCGAATTCTGCGAATGTGAGGTCGAGGTCCACACTGCCTTTGTGACCTATGTGGGAATCTTGGATTCCGTAGGCTATTTGCCTTGTGAAAGCGTAGTCAAATCGGTCAATCGGCTGCCCAGTATTGGCGTCTGAGACCTTTGCCTTGAAGTGAACTCGGCCGGCATTCGATGTGGGGAGTGTGGCGACACTTGATGTGCGCAGTTGTTTTGAAGAGAGGGTGATGGTTTGAAATGAGGGTGCCGAGACTTCAATTTGGAATTCGAATTGAGGCGCCTGATCCCATTGGAAGAAACCATTTGAATCTGTATTGGTTTTCCAATCGATGAAGGAGTCTTCGTTCGAAAAGGGGTTGAGGCTAATGTGAGCGTTGTTTATTCCCTGACCTCGCTTGTCTGTGATCTGCGCTCGGAGGGGATGCTTTGAGGGGAGGATGATATTGAGGTTTGAGACACCTTGATTTAGTAGGGCCACTTTCGAACTGATCGCATAGTTTGGATGTTCGGCGACATAGATTATCTCGTGATCAGTTCGTCCCAGGAAGCGAACCTGTCCCGTTGAATCTGTGACATCAGTGAACCCCGTTTGCCGTCCGAAGGCGTGGGATTCTCTGACGATTGCTTTTGGGATTGGGCGTCCAGATTCGTCGGTAACTCGGACTGTGACGGTTTTGCCTGGATTTAATTTCATGATGGCATTGCCTGCTCTCAAGCGTTTCGCATCGACCGCATCCCCAGTCAGGTACATATACCGGTGCCCGCTTTTTTGCCCCGTCGTAAAGCGATGTTGGGCACCTGAGACTTCTTGAATGGTCAGGAGAATGCTCTGCAAATCGTCCGGTGCGCCTTCGAGTTGCCAATGCCCAAGGGAATCGGTTTCAATGGCTCGCTCGAGGGGAATATTGAGGTGAAGTGTATTGCCTGATACCGCTGCTTGTGGGGGATTCTGATAAAACGAGATTTTTGCTTCTGGAATGGGTTTGTTCGCAGAGTCCACTAACGTACCGCCAATCTTTTGTCCCGGTTTGAGGCGGAAGGAGTGTTGGGTTGGAAGAATATTCGCGAGGTTTTCTTGGTGACTCCAATTTCGAATTTGTCCGGCGTAGGGAGCTTGAGGCATAGCCCGTAATGTAATGCGGGTTAGCTGCTCGTCTGGGGTGGAAATTGGAAGAATGGCAATGCCTGCTTCGTTGCTCTTGATCTCTTTTAGATTCTCTCGATTCCAATGAACTGAGTAGGCTATCGTAACGCCCGGGATTGGGGCCTCGGTATTGTCATCGATCACGGAAACTTCGATATGGTGGTCGGCAGTCGCGTGATCCGAAATACCGGCGTCATATAAGGGGGCTACCTCTGTGGCTAGCAAGTCATTGGTGCTTTGAGTCGGTGCTTCGCTGGGCTTTGGTTTTGCATCAGTGAGGGTGATTGCTGACATTGTGGTGATGACAATCGCGAGCGCTGCAAACGAATATTTTCGGTGTTTTTGGAAGCCAGAGATCATCCTAAAACGACGTTCAAGGTTGTGACTGTCCTCTGAAATTCCGATGAGTCCAGGAATGGACTTTTGGGCAGAAGCCGCTTGGAGTGATTTGAGAATCGTCTCACCGTAAGCGGTCGCTTGATCCCGCTGGATCGCCGTGAGTGCCAGGTAGTCGGTAGCAAGTTCACGGTCGGCTCTCATTCTTAGATTGGCATACCAGATGAGTGGGTTGGGCCAGTGGATGACTTGAATGATCGTGGCCCATAGATTCCATAGAGCATCACGGCGCTTTTGATGCGCTAGTTCGTGCATGATCACGTGAGTGAGTTGCTCCTTTGTGTAGCTTGAGGTGACATTTTTAGGGAGCAGAATTTGGGGTTTGAAGAGACCACATAGCGCGGGGGAACTGACAAGGTCAGTTTCGAAAACGGGGACTCGATTCCGAAGTCCTAGTGCCTGGTGGCATTCATCAATCAATGGTTGAAAGGGAGCCTTTGAAAGGCTGTTTTCCTTTTCCAATTGCCGACGAAAACGCCACCAGGAGGCTCCCACGTGCCCTGTGAGTATGATGATTCCGCTGAACCATAGATAGAGCATCGCCGTCTTCCACTTGAATGGACTTGCGGATGAATGCGGTGAACCTTTCAGGGCGCCGTTTGATGACATATCGATGAGGCCCCCCAATGACTGGGGCGTTTCTGGAGTGTCTCGTTTTGTTTGACGGGGGCTGTTTGTTTGGGCGGGTGGTTTGTTGCCGCTGGGGATCTTATCGGTCTTCGAGATGGGGGCTTCGGCCTGGAAACCTGGGGGTGATTGATGGGCATCAGTGACTTGGTCCTCGAGTGTGATTCTCTTGGGGGCGTTGCTATCCAGGGT
>CAJXVR010000300.1 GCA_913061285.1 uncultured Verrucomicrobiota bacterium
GAGATGTAGAGAGGTCTCGTGGGCTCGGAGATGTGTATAAGAGACAGCTCTAGCCCAGGAACGATACATCAAAAATCGTCCACTGCATTCAATCCCTTCCTAAGGTCTGGACGGGTTTGACTTGTCGGTGATATTCCCTGAGTATTTCCGCTTACCTATGCTGAAGCACCAACTAATTCATCCCCAGATCAATGCCATCCTCGGTCAAGCAGGACACCACGCCACGATCCTCATTGCCGATGGGAATTACCCCGCGTCCACAAAGAAAGGACCGAATGCCGAAGTGATCTCCATGAATCTTTCCCCTGGCGTGGTGACCTGTTCGCAGGTCCTCCAAGCCATCCTTTCAGCCATCCCGATTGATGCGGTTAATACCATGGGTATTCCAGCCGACGATCCTTATGCCAAAGTCGGTGAACCGCCCGTCTGGGAAGAATACAAACAAATCCTCAACGACGCTGGTACCTCGCTCGAATTGGAACCCATTCAGAAATGGGATTTCTATAAGGCCGTCGAATCGCCAGATCACGTACTTACGGTGCAAACGGCAGACCAGGCCCTCTGGGCAAACGTGCTCCTATCCGTAGGATGCCGACAAGCATAACCCAAGCCGGTCCGATGAAGAAACCTAGCCTTTGGCAGACATTCTCGATTGCCTGTTTTGTTCTCACAATCGGCAGCCAGGCGGCTGAAGAGCGAGTTCCCTGGATCACCTCGGGATTCCAGGGAACGCCCGAAACGCCACCTCCCTACGCCACGGAACAAATCTTTCCTCAGGCAAGGTTCACGAATCCAGTTTCCATAGTCTACTCTGCCGATTGGAAACGCTATTTCGTCCTCGAGGTAAACGGAAAACTCTTTTCCTTCTCAGCAGAATCCCAGGAGGAGCCAACACTCGTCGTCGATCTAAGGAAAGCCATCCCGGGAGTACAAAAAAGCTACGGAATCGCGTTTGATCCCAACTTTGCAACCAACCGCTTCATCTACCTTTGCTACATCTATCAAAACAAAGCCCCAAAAGGCACGGCCGTCGCTCGCTTTCGCATGCCTCCAGCGGCGATGCCAAGCCTTGAGATCGATTCCAAACTTGAGCTCATCCACTGGCTATCGGGAGGACACAACGGAGGGTGCTTAAAGTTCGGGCCCGATGGATTCCTCTACATTTCAACGGGCGATGCCGAAGCCCCCAGCCCACCGGACCGACTCCAGACCGGGCAAGACGTGAGCGATCTTCTCGCGGGAGTCCTTCGCATCGATGTCAGACAAAGTTCCCGCACAAGTCCATATCGCATCCCGGAAGATAATCCCTTCGTCGGTATGGCAAACACCCGCGAAGAGATTTGGGCCTACGGCATGCGCAATCCTTGGCGCATGAGTTTCGATTCAGAAACTGGCAACCTCTGGGTCGGGGATGTTGGATGGGAACTCTGGGAGATGATCTACCGTGTAGAACGCGGGGGCAACTACGGTTGGAGCATCGTCGAAGGTCGACAGCCGGTCAATCGAAAGGCCACTCGAGGCCCCACCCCGATTCTCCTTCCCACAGCCGAACATCCTCATTCCGAAGCCCGCTCGATTACTGGCGGATTCGTTTATCGCGGCAGCAGAATCCCCTCTCTCTACGGCCAATACATCTATGGAGACTACGTCTCCGGGAAAATGTGGGCCCTCCCAGCAACTGCGAAGCCCCTGGATCCCCCTCGTCCCCTCGCCAATACGAGCATTCAAATCATTGCCTTTGGAGAATCGGCAAACCAGGACCTCCTCATTCTCGACTATGTCAATGGAGGCATTCATCGACTCATCGACAATCCCCACCTCAATTCCTCCGGACAGTTCCCGAAACGGCTCAGCGAATCCGGTCTCTTTGCCGACATCAAACAACATCGCCTAGCACCGGGTGTTGACGCCTACGAAATCAATGCAGAACCATGGGAAGACGACAGGGAAACCGACCGGTTCATTGCGATCCCAAATAATCAGAAACTCGGAAAACACACCCGGAACCGGTTTCAACAAGGGGAGCTTAAAGACGCCTGGAAGTATCCCGATGGATCGGTCCTCGGCAAGACGATTTCGATACGCAGCTCAAATGAGACTGGTGCGCCCCGAAGACGGATGGAAACACAGATTCTTCATCGTCTCCAACAACGGTGGATGGTGTATTCGTACGTATGGAACGAAGATCAATCCGATGCACACTTGGCTCCTTCGCAGGGATTAGACATTGCCCTGGACCAAGCCGGTCAAATAGCAACTGAGACAGCCAAACCGCTCAGCTACCATATCCCCAGCCGGACCGAGTGTATCCTCTGCCACACCACGCAAGCCGGAAGTGTCCTTGGATTCAATGAAGGACAACTCAACAGCAAGCAAAGGCGTCACTCACAGTTAGCAAAGTTCGCAGCCAAGAACTACTTCGAGACAAGACCTCGTGGTGGCTCAAAAATATTTGTGGATCCCTATGACCAAGCGCAGACGATTCATAGCCGAGCCCGATCCTACCTTCATGTCAATTGTGCCCACTGCCACCGTTTTGGCGGCGGCGGAACCGCAATTTTTGATGTGCGCTATGAGCTAACTGATGAGGCGTCAAAACTCTTCTCAAGCCTCCCCATTCAAGGCACCTTCGGAATCGCTGGCGCTCAAGTCATCGCCCCAAAAGATCCCTTTTCCTCGCTTCTCTACTATCGCATGGCAAAACTAGGGCAAGGGAGAATGCCACATTTTGGCGCTCTTGAAGTAGACACGGAAGGCCTCGCCATGCTGTCGAATTGGATCCACAGCCTTCCTAAAGAACTCAGTCTCAATAACGATGAAGAGCCAGAGCTCAAAGCCCTTCGTGAAGCTCAGAAAGAGGCGCTCGAGCATTTTCGACGATCGAACAACGCTCGCTCAACAAGCGCAAAGAGCCATCTCAGCACCCTGCTAAGCACACCCAGCGGTGCTTCAATGTTAGCTCATTCAATTCGCCCACCAAGCCCTCGCCTCTCCAAGCAACATCGGAAACAAGCGATCGCCGAGGGTGCCAATCATGAAGACCTGAGAATACGGGACCTCTTCACTCCCTTTGTCAGCGCAGCTCTACGAGAACCACGCCTTGGGCTCGCGACGTCCCCTGATTCAATTCTCCGGCTCACGGGGAACCCCCAAACTGGGAGAAAACTCATTCATGAACAACCCAGTCTTCGCTGTCTTGAATGCCATATCCTTGGAGGGACAGGAAAACCACTCGGCCCGTCCCTTGATGGACTCGGGACACGATACAGCAAAGAAGAGATCCTTCAAAGCCTTCTAGAGCCTTCTAGAACGATCGCAGCGGAATTCACAGCCAAGATGATCGAAACAAAGGAAGGCGAAATCTATTCCGGGTTCGTATTGCAGGAAACGCCGTCACACATACGATTCCGAACCATGAATGAAAGTGCCCTCGACATTGCCCAGGAAGACGTACTTACCATCGAGACGCAGTCCATGTCCCTTATGCCCCAGTTTCTGCTCCAAGATTTAACGACTCAGCAGGCCGCTGATCTCCTCGCATTCCTCACGTCATTAAGATAGCTCTATGACCGCCCGATCCATCGCTCTTTCAGCTTTTTTCGCTCTCACCTTCTCTTTTCTTACGAAGGTCCAAGCAGAAATTCGCTTTGCCCGTGATATTCAGCCTCTTCTATCGGATCACTGCTACACGTGCCACGGGCCGGATGCAAATCAACGCAAAGCCGACTTCCGACTGGACCTAAAAGAAGAAGCCTTGAAAGAACGCGATGGATCTTTCGCTATCGTTCCCGGAGACATTGATCAAAGCGAACTCGTTCACCGAATTCAAAGTAAGGATCTCGACGACGTCATGCCTCCTCCAGACGCCAACCTCGCCTTGAGCTCGACTGAAATCGCTCTAATCCGACAGTGGATCTCAGAAGGGGCTCAATGGGAAGAGCACTGGGCGTTCGATCCACCAACTCGACAAGAGATTCCCCCAACGAGGGACACCCAATGGGCGAGGAATCCCATCGATCACTTCGTTCTCAACAACATCGACAAGCAACGAGGCTTGGTTCCAAGTGACGAGGCAGAACCTGAGGCACTCTTGCGAAGAGTCACCCTCGATCTCACTGGACTCCCCCCAAGTCTCTCAGAGTTGGATAATTATCTAGACGATCCGGCAGCCACTCGCTACGAGAACGCCGTTGACCGCCTGCTCAGCTCGGAGGCCTATGCTGAACGAATGGCTCTAGAGTGGATGGACGTCGCACGCTACGCCGATTCCCACGGCATGCACGCAGATGGATGGCGGATGATGTGGCCCTGGAGAGATTGGGTAATCAATGCCTTCAAGACCAATCAACCTTATGATGAATTCGTCACTTGGCAGATCGCCGGAGATCTCTTTCCCGACCCTACGGATGACCAGATCATTGCAACTGCGTTTCATCGCAATCACGCAATGACCGCCGAAGGCGGGATTGTCGACGAGGAATTCCGAATCCAATACGTCTTTGATCGCGCTCAAACCACTGCCACCGCCTTCCTAGGAATGACCTTGGAATGCGCCCGTTGTCACGATCACAAGTTCGATCCTCTCTCACAGAAAGACTACTACCGAATGACCGCGTTCTTTAACAATCTGAACGAACTCGGAATGACAGGTGACGACGGAAACTACGGCCCGATGCACCTCATCAAGACTTCCGAACAAGGACGTCTTCTCGCCTCAATAGAGGAACAGATCCACTTCAACCAAGGCCAGATAAAGACCTCGCTCACCAAAGTGACGGAGCCTCAAGCAGCCCTTTCCGTTGCGCCCCCCTTACCAAGCAACCACTTCCCCTTCGATTCTATCGAGTTCACGGGTGAGAAAAAGAACCTAAAGCGGGTCGATGGAAATGATCATGCGAGTCTCTCTGGCAGTCCTGAGATCGTCCCTGGTTTGCGCGCTGGAGCATTACGGTTCGATAGTGAGTATGACATCGTCTCTTTGAAGAATGCTGGACTGTATGATAGCGATGAACCGTTTTCGGTATCCGCCTGGATAAGACCAGATACTCAAGACCAAATCCAATCCATCATCGGGAATGCAGGGGCCAAGAATAATTTCTGGCGAGGCTGGGATTTTCACATTGATAGCGAAAACCGCGTGGCGTTGAGACTAATTCATTCATTACCACACAGCCACGTTCACGTTCGCACTCAGTCGACAATCTCCAGAAACGAATGGACCCAAGTCGCGTTCAGCTACGATGGATCAAGCTCCGCTGAAGGCGTCGTCCTCTATATCAATGGATCACAGGACGAGAAGGAAATCCTTTACGATCGACTCCACAAATCGATCTATCCGGTATCAGGGAACGCAAATCGAGACCGCGAAGACCGAGCGCTTCGGGTTGGCAAAGCCTATCGCTCTTTCACCGGAGAGTATGGGATTTTTAGTGGTCTGATTGACGAGATCCGAATCTGGGGTCAGTCCCTAACGGCAGCGGAACATGCGAGTTCATACAACACCGATCTCTCAGAGGCAGCCCTATCCGCCAAGCCGGTCACACTGTCTTCGAAACAACTCGCCATTCACCACCACATTCGATCCGATCCAGAGCACCGGGCAATTCAAGCCAAGCTAACAGCGCTCTATCAAGAACGGCTAGAGAGCATTTCTGACTTACCTGAAATCATGGTAATGAAAGAATCCCACTTGGATCGCAAAACCTTCGTCCTTAACCGGGGCCAATACAATGAACCGACGACAGAGGTCACAGCAAGCACTCCAGCTGCCATTCTTCCGTTTCCAAAGAGCTATCCCCAAAACCGCCTTGGTTTAGCAAAATGGCTGTTCCATCCTGACAATCCGCTTCCGGCCCGAGTGACCGTTAATCGCTACTGGCAGCTCTTCTTCGGTAGGGGCTTGGTTGCCACCTCAGAAGACTTCGGCATTCAAGGCAGCCGTCCTAGTCATCCCGATCTGTTGGATTGGCTCGCACTCGAATTCCGGGACTCGGGTTGGAACCTCAAGCAGCTTCATAAACTCATCGTCACCTCGGCGACTTATCGTCAGACATCCCGCACGACAGACTCGATACAGCGAATTGATCCGCTAAACATCCATCTTTCAAGAGGCCCAAGACACCGGCTTCCTGCGGAACTCATTCGGGACCAGGCCCTTTCCATGAGCGGACTCCTCGTCTCACAGCTTGGCGGACCGAGCGTCAAACCCTATCAACCGAAGGGCCTCTGGATCGACAAAGGAAATTTCTCCGCCAAGCTGCTCCGCTACAAACCAGATACGGGAGACAAGTTGTATCGCCGCAGCCTCTATACCTTTATCAGACGCACCTCTCCGCATCCCGCGATGGTGGCTTTCGACGCACCCAACCGGGACATTTGCCAAGTGCGTCGAGAAAACACCAATACACCACTACAGGCCCTCGTTCTTATGAACGACCCGCAATTCATTGAAGCGGCCCGAGTTTTTGCCGAACGCATCCAAGAAGAAGGAGGAAATGACCTGGGGTCGCAAATCGATTTCGCCTTTCGTACAGTCACCAGCAGGGCAGCAAGCGTTGATGAGAAAGCCGTCTTGAGAAACCTGCTCGAGCATGAAATCAAACGTTTTGGCAAGGCTCCAGAAGAAGCCAAAGCGCTCCTCAGCACTGGCAGTCATCCTATCAACCCTAAATTCGACGAAGTTAGAACCGCCGCCTTGGCAATCATGGCCAATACCCTTTTCAACCACGACGACTTCTACACCAAGCGATGAACACACACTGCGGTCAATTCAATCCAAACTATACCCGCCGAGAGTTTCTCACCCGCACCTCCCTTGGATTGGGAGCCCTAGGACTCGGCACTCTTCTCGCCCCCTCGGCATTCGCGAACAAATCAACGGCTATCGGGTCGCTTGGCCAACCCCATTTTGCACCGAAAGCAAAGCGAGTGATCTATCTGTTTCAAAGCGGGGGACCGTCGCAGCTCGATCTGTTCGATCACAAACCGCTCCTCAATCAGATGAACGGAGAAGAGCTTCCCGCCTCCATCCGGAAGGGACAACGACTTACAGGCATGAGCAGCGGCCAAGTCTCTTTCCCGCTCGCAGGTTCTCAATTCAAGTTCGCGTCCCACGGCAACAGTGGCCACACGATTAGTGAACTTATGCCGGAAACAGCAAAGATTGCCGACCAACTATGCTTCGTTAAATCAATGTATACAGAGGCAATCAACCATGATCCCGCAATCACATTTCTCCAAACAGGATCTCAGCTTCCCGGACGCCCTTCGATCGGATCGTGGCTCCACTACGGACTTGGTTCAGACAACGAAAATCTTCCAGCCTTTGTGGTGCTGGTCACCAAGGACAAACGAGGCCAACCACTCTACGCCCGGCTTTGGGGCAACGGATTCCTTCCGTCTGAGCATCAAGGGGTTCAATTTCGGGCTGGATCAAGTCCCGTACTCTACCTCGAAAATCCCAACGGGATTTCGCAAGCCGATCGACGGCGGCAACTCGACCATCTCAAGAGACTACAGCAACTCCAGTTCGACAGGACCGAAGACCCAGAAATTCTCGCGCGAATCGCGCAATATGAAATGGCCTTCCGTATGCAAACAAGCGTTCCTGAGGTGACCGACCTTTCCAAGGAACCAGAACACATCTTCGAAATGTACGGCGAAGACTCCAAGAAACCTGGGACCTTTGCAGCCAATTGCCTCCAAGCAAGACGCCTCGCGGAACGAGGCGTTAAATTCATCCAGCTCTACCATCAAGGTTGGGACCAACATGGAGGGCTTCCCGGCGGCATCAAGAAGCAGGCAAAAGAAACAGATCAAGCCTCAGCCGCCCTTGTAAGGGATCTGCAGGAACGAGGTTTGCTCGAAGACACTCTAGTCATCTGGGGCGGAGAGTTCGGCCGAACAAACTACTCTCAAGGACAGCTAACGAAAACCAACTATGGCCGGGATCATCATCCACGCTGCTTCAGCCTATGGATGGCAGGAGCAGGAGTAAAGCCAGGCGTCAGCTACGGGGCCACCGATGATTTCGGCTACAATATTGCGGAAAACCCAGTCCATGTTCATGATTTTCAAGCCACGCTCCTCCATCTTCTAGGTATTGATCATGAACGTTTAACGTACAAATACCAAGGCCGCCGGTTCCGACTCACGGATGTCCACGGCAAGGTTGTCCAAGCGCTCATTGCCTAAGGGGCAACCAGATCGGGCCGCAACCGGCTAAGGAGCACTGAGTTCCTCACGGCATCAAGCGTCGGCGGACACAAGGGATGCCAATACTTTCCTTGTCCCAGTGAAGGATCTCCGACCGTGCATCGTGCTAAAATTATCTACCCAGGCAACGTCGCCATCCTGCCACTGGACATCATAGGCCAGTTCATCTGCCAGCTCAGCAGCTCGGATAACGGCTGAAGAGTCCAATGTAGCCCCATCACCAAAGGTGATCGCCTTCGCCGGATCGTTGCGAGTGTCTTTCCACCCCTTGAAGGCGGCGATCAATTGATTAAAAAAAGAGAACCGCCCTGAAGAGAGCCGACGAATCGCAGGCAACACCGGAGTTCGCACACGAAGGCAATCATCCGTCTCCCAATTCCAATCATATTGGAGGCTTGCCAATCGGGACTCTGCCGCCGCTTTGGAATCGCAGTTCAACGTACTTCGCCAGCTCCGGCCCATTCCAGATGAATGATCGTCGCTTGGCGGCATGACATTTGAGTATCTCAGCCCTTTGTTCTGGCAGTTTTTAATAAATTCAGGCACTTCAACCTGCAAACGCTCGAACAATAGGTCCGATCGGCACAAGGGCGTTGCCCCCCCCTCGTCAGCAGCTTTTTCACAATAGAAAAAGAGACTACTCGGATAGACCGGAGTCTGCGCCATTTCATGATGCATATAAATGGTGACATCGGAAGGTGCTTCATTGGCTGTGAACACGCGCTCCGTTCGGTTTACCCTCACCGCATTGGACAAGGAATCTCGGTAGCGAAAATTGGGCATACCGATGGATTGGATAAAGCGGTCAAAATCCTGATCGGAACGAACGGGCAGCCCTCGAAAAAGAATGGCTCCATGGATCCCGAGTTGGCTACACAACTCCACCCGCGCGCTCGAGAGCTCCCGACAGACATCACTCAAAGACATCGACTCAGCAGAACATGACAATCCGTATGGAAACTGATCTCCAAAAGGTTCCTGTTGGCCGTCCAGTTTAATCGCGGTAAATTTCATCCGTCTATTCGTATATCGGGAAGAACGTATTGAAGGCGCTTTCACAGAAGTCGCCTGGATCATTAAAACGTCGATTTCGATTGAGCCCACTTATCGAACGCATCTCTGCCTCGGTCAGCTCAAAATCAAACACTTTTAGATTCTCGGCCAGGCGCTGTTGGTTAGCCGATTTCGGAACGACGGCCGTGCCTCGTTGAATCCCCCAGCGCAAGAGCACTTGAGCCGGTGAACGACGCTGTCCAGCCGCCACTTCGTGGATCAGTGAATGATTCAGTAAGGACTCCGATTCTTCAGCCATGCCCAAAGAGAAGTAGGACTGCGCTCCGAGAGGTGAAAAGGCGGTGTAGCCGATCTTCTCAGACTGACAATATCGCAGCAGTTTTTCCTGCGTGAGATAGGGGTGCGATTCAACCTGCAGGACGGAGGGACGAATACTGGCATACGAGAGTAAATCTCTCAGCAACGAACAGCCAAAATTGCACACTCCAATCCGTTTAACTAAACCAGCAGTCACCAGTGATTCCATCGCTCCCCAGGTCTCAGCGATTGGAACCGGAGCGGTTTCAATTCTTGGGGACGGCGCGGCAGGATCGAAAAACCATTCTGGCGGATAACGGTGATCAAAAGGAACAAACCGTTGAGCAATAGGAAAGTGAACTAGATAGAGATCGAGGTAGTCGAGTTTCAAATCAGCAAGCGACCGCTCAACAGCCATGCGCACATGCGCTTTTGCGTGATAGGTGTTCCATAATTTGGATGTCACCCAAAGATCTTCGCGCTGACACACGCCCGTGGCGAGAGCACGTTGAATCCCTTCTCCCGCCTCCGCCTCATTCCCATAGTCACAGGCGGCATCGAGATGCCGATATCCCATCCCGATAGCGGATTCCACCACATTGGCGGTTTGACCTTGATCTATTTTCCACAATCCCAAGCCAACACTAGGAATCGTCGAACCATCTGCTAAACTCATTTCCTTCATAGAATCTCCCCTCCTAAACGAGACGCCACGGCCGTCGATAGTTATCAGTGCGAAGCAACGTATTTGCGTCACGATCATTCATGACCTCTTCTTTCAAAGGATCCCAGTGAACAGCCCGGCCTAGTCGATTGGAAAGATAGCCCAAGTGACCGGGAGTGATCGATCGGTGCCCCGTTTCTGCCGGTGCGACACAGTTCTTGCGAGCGCGTACACCAGCAACAAAATCCGCTAGATGATCGGTCGCTGTCTCTTATACACATCTGACGCTGCCGACGAGCGATCTAGTGTAGATC
>CAJXVR010000301.1 GCA_913061285.1 uncultured Verrucomicrobiota bacterium
TAGAGAGGTCTCGTGGGCTCGGAGATGTGTATAAGAGACAGGTCCAGAGCTTCGTCGGGGACTCCAGCCCTTTCAGTAGATCCATCGGGAGAGATTAGGATCTCCTTTCGGGGAATCGTCGGAGGAGATTACTCTGGGTTTTACAAGGACGTCCTCGGTCACTCTGACTGGATTGAGTTGAGCACCGAGGTTGTGGAAGTATCGCCCGGGTGGTTCGTTATCAACGATTTCACCGAGTCTCCAAGTCGTTTTTATCAATTTAATTTGAAGAATACAGAAGATGAATAGAATACAGCCTGCTTCACCAGAAGCTCTCATTGGCTTGAGATTAGCGCCGAACGTCGTGCGCTGGTTCTGCTTGCTATTCCTACTGCTTGCCAGTTTCGGCAAGGTCAGTGCGGCGTTTATTATCGTTGTGGGAGACTATGAGCTGGCGCCAGGACTGCCTGATCAAAAGGTAGAGCTCTATTTCAGTAATACGATCGCTCCCCAGGAAGTTGCTGGTCTCGACTTCAACCTTCAGGTAGCTGATGGAGGTCCGGAGGCGACTGGTGGCTCGGTTGATGGGCCATCGATTACCAATGTTGATCTAAAAACCAATACGGTCTTTGGTGGGGTGGCTGCGACTCAAGTCACGGCCCCAAGCTTGGATCAGGTTCGGGTGGAGTCGATTACTTTAGATTCCGGAACGGTGTCCGTTCCCGTGGCTTCGGATTCAAGTCTGCTGATGGCCACGGTGACGTTTGATACAACCGGTTTCAATACGCTTGGAGCGAGCTGGACACTGAAGATTAACGGAACGTTGAATGGGAATTCGCAGTTTTTAGATGGGGGTGCCAATGCGGTCGCGATCTCGGAAACTGCTGGTTCAATTTCGATCGCTGCCGTGCCTGAGCCTGAGGCCTTTGCTCTGGTTGCGGCAGGCTTTTTAGTCTTGTTCAGATTGTGGACTCGGAGGAGCGAACGCCTCGATTCGCTTGCTTGATCGAAAAGGCTTGTGCCCTTTCTATGGGCTCTAGGCTAGGATTGTTTCTTGAGCGGAAATCGAATGATCCATTCTGTGCCGTTGCCTTGGGATGCAATGAGGCGATGGCTTCCTTTGAACATCGCCGAGCGCTCACGGATGCCGCTGAGCCCTAGTCCATGCTCTTGTTTTTCTTGCTGGGAATCGGGATCAAAGCCGTTGCCATTGTCTTTGATTCTTAGGGTGAGCATCTGACCTGACGCGAGCAGGGTGACGATAATTTGAGTTGCCTGAGCGTGCTTTAAGGCGTTGTTCATCACCTCTTGGATGATTCGGTATAAATTGATCTGTAGATCTGGGGATAGGTCTTTGGGAACGGGATCGATTTCGTGACTAATGTTCAACTCACTGGAATCGGCAATCTTGTTGAGCATGCTTTGAATCGCTTTGCTGAGGCCGAGTCGATCGATTTGATAGGGACGTAAATTATTGGCGATACTTCTAACTTCCTGGATCGAGTCGAGGCTGATGTCCGAGATCTCCTCGAGCGCTGTCACCATCTTTTCCTGCTGCGAAGGGGAGGAGCTAAGTGTACGTGCTGCGTGGTTTTTAATGACCAAGAGATTCTGTTCGAGGCTGTCATGAAGTTCCTGCGCTATCCGTTTTCTATCGGTTTCTTGGTTTTGGATAATATCGCGTGTGAATTGGTCTTGCTGCGATTTCCGGCGCTTGTCTCGGGAGATTCGAGCGAGAAATCCCACTGAGATCAGGCCTAATAGTACGAGTCCAGCTATTGCTTGGAATCCAGCGGATTTCCAAATGGGGCCTTCTACCTTGACTGTCATTTCCGTAACTTCTTCGTTCCAAACGCCGCTGTTGTTGGCTGCCGAGAGTTGAAATTGATAATTTCCGGGCGCCAAATCCTGAAATACGACCGAGCGTTGTGCGCCGATGTCAGTCCAATCTGTAGTAATCTCTTTCAATCGGTAGCGAAAGCGGATCTCGTCAGGGGCCGAGAAGTTGAACCCCGTGAATCGAATCTCGATTCTGTCGATGTGGGATGCAACGCTGAAAACAGGGTTGTTCTCATGCGGGGGGATTAAATTGGGACGGCCGTCGAGGTAGAGCGTAGTAAGGAGCACTTTTGGAGGGGTTTTGTTCAGTGGTAGGGTTTTCGGGTTTACATAACATGGCCCGCCGCTCGTGGTAAACCAGAGATTGCCGTCGTTTGTACGAATGCTGGATGGGTGACCGGCGTTGCATAGGAGCGATGGAAGACCGTCTTCCATCGAGTATGAATTGGCGAATAGATGGGAGTTCTCTCCGTTGGCGACTCTATCAAAATTTTCGAATGAGACTCGATGGATCCCGTTGAAGGACCCAAACCAAAGACTGCCAAGATGGTCATCGATGAGCGTACTGATTTCATTGCTTGGAAGGCCTTGCTCGGCGGAATATTGTTGAAAAGTGCCCTTGCGAAATCGATAAATTCCGTTGCCTCCCGTGCCGAACCAGATGTCACCGGATTGTCCAATCGCAATTGCTCTCACGCGAATGTTACCGAGTCCTGATTCTCTGGAAATATGTTCGAAGTGGTCGTTGGTGAATCGGTAGATGCCGTCATCTCCGCTTCCTATCCACATCGCGCCATCCCGATCGCAAGCAAGGCTTAATACCTCTTTTCTTGGGCGGATTTCATAGTCTGAGAGATCCATCCATCGTTTGCCCTCTCTGACTGCGAGGCCTCCGTCACTGCTGCCGATCCAAAGCCTGTTTTCCTGATCGTAGCACGTCGCCACGGTTCGTCGGCCTAGTGCGGCGTCGAGAGCATCGATTGGAATGATCTCTTGGTCTTTGAGTGAAAACACTGTTGGGGAGGGAGTAGTTTGGCCTGGTTTTGGTGGGATGGGAGCATACTTGCCTCCGAATACTTCCCCCATTCGGTTTGCGGTTAGCGTCCAGACGTCTCCTCTGCCAAATCGAGTCGTTTGATTTAAACTTGACTCGTAAATCTGATTTGCAGGGATTTCCAAAATTCCTTTTGTCAGGCCAAGAAGAAGTTCCCCCGTGGTTTTCTGTAGAAACGAGCGAACATTCTTAATCTCTGATGGTATCGCACTACACGGGTGGAACTTGCGTTTGCGAATTCTAGTAAGTCCCTTGAAGTTAGTTTTATTTGCCACCCAGAGTGTCCCTTCGGCATCGATGAGCGGGAGTGCTCCAATGTTCATCATGGTATTCCGGAGGGCGTAATCGTTGTTTTCTTTACGGGTGTAATGTTGGAAGTGGGGGCGTGCGATTGCTCGCACCCAGACTGAGTCGTTCATTGTCTCAAGGATCGTGCCGGCGTTTTTCTGCGTTTGCTCCGGCTGAAGGATTTCGTCGAGTATGAGCCTGTCCCATCATCCCTCATGATTCTCCCGTCGACCGCTAACCAAACGCCTCCCTTGTTCGCTGGGGTGGGGCCCGCTGTGATGAGCTCGTCATTGTTGAAGACACGTCGAAGGGAAACGCCGTTCTCGGTTAGAACGCCCAACTCGTTGCGATGTTTCCACCAAGTCGTCCCTTGTTGATCGGTTGCCGCTGAAAAGAGGTAGGAGCGTTTTTCATTGTCGGGGCTTCTCGTTGTATGCTGGGTTTGCCGTTGATCTTTCATCGACATGAGCCGGCGCTGCCGTGTTTTACGATTGAACATTGAATACACCAAGGTGCCGTCAGGACGGAGGGAATGGAGTGAAATGTTCGTTTCGGGATTGTTTGCAGCAATCGTTGATGGCCGAAAGAACCCATCGCTATAGTGGATTATTTTGTGTCGCACGTTGAGCCACAGTGACCCGTCTGGACCGGGGATGATATTGATCACTCTCCCAGGCGGAATTCCCGGCGTGTTCGCGTCGAAAACGCTGAACTCTTCGCCATCGAAACGTGCTAGTCCATAGAAGGTTCCAATCCAGATGTAACCATCGGTGGATTGAGCCGTACAAAGGACTTGCGTGCCGGGGATGCCGTCGTCGACGGTCCAATGGTCGGCGATGAAGCCGCCTCCCAACTCTGAATACGTTTTGCTCCTCAGTGTTCCTTGGAAGCACAGCGAAATCAGGAGCCCGATGAGGATGCTTGTTAGACGCCTTTGAGTGAGAGAGAGTTGCGCCAGCTTGATTGAATGGGATGAATGGACGATCATTGGGGCTTGTTCTTTTAGCTCGGAGATACATAGCGGCAACCGTGCATTCCTTGAGCTATTCTGCGTCACAGAGAAGAGCGTAATGGATGAATTGATTCTTGCCTATAGCATTACGTTCTTCATCGCCCATGGACTAGGGCGATCGGGTAGGGGTGCTTGTTGCTTGCCTGGACCGACGCGATAGCTGATGCTTAAAGCGCGCGGCTCAATTCAATTGTCTGAGAGATTTTGATGGCCGTACGAATATAGAAATGACCATGCCTAGCACTATTCGGATTCCGATCATCGCTTTCGGATTTTTCCTTCTTGCCGCTTCGGTAGGAGCGCAGTCCTTGAGGATTCATCAGGCTGTTGAGATTGAAGTCCCGACGGAACAAGGACGAGCATATCAGCTTCAAACCTCGACGGATCTTTCAAGCTGGGCGTCTCTTGGGGAATCTTTTCGGGGAACGGGCCGTATTGAATTGAAGTCGCTGCGGGTTCATTCAGCAGGACGGTTTTTTCGTTCGATTGAGATTCCCGTGAGCCCCTCGGTATCTGAGGACGTCATCTTTCAGCATTCAACCCTGGGAGCGCTGCTGGTGGGGCTCTATGAAGGCGATTTGCGGTTTGATCGACTCCTAGAGCAAGGCGATTTTGGACTGGGAACGTTTCAGGGGGTTGACGGAGAGCTCGTCGTCTTGGATGGAACGGCATATCGAATCCGGGTTGACGGAACGGCCTCTTTGGTCAGTCCTGAGACGCTCACGCCCTTTGCCGTGGTCACTCATTTCGAGCCTGACCTTGTGTTCGAAGTGACCGACGTTACCAGTTTTGAATCATTGGGAGCGTTGATTCGCCAGCGCCTATCCAGTCCGAATCTGCTCTACGCCATCAAAGTGACTGGGATTTACTCGGTCTTGACGACCCGAAGCGTGCCGGCCCAAGAGCGTCCCTATCCGCCCTTGGTCGATGTGGTCGCCAATCAAACGACCTTTGATCTTGATGGGATTGAGGGAACGATGGTGGGATTTCTCTTGCCGGGCTACCTTTCGTCATTAAATGCGAGTGGTTTCCATTTTCACTTTGTTGATGAGAGCCGAAGCACCGGAGGTCATGTGTTGGAACTGGCTGCGTCAAGATTGCGGGTTGAGGTGGATATTTGTCAGCGACTGGAGATGGACCTGCCGGAGACGAGCGATTTTCTGGAAGCTGAACTTCCATAAATGGACGGCATCTCTTTTGGCATGGAAAGGAGAGATGCTCTTAGTCTTGACGATAGGGACAATTTGAGTCACTAGCTTGGACTTTCAATTTTACTATGACATTCACAAATCGATTTGAAAGTCGCGTCGCACTGATCACAGGCGGGGCTCAAGGTTTAGGCAAAGCAATCGCGACACGCATTCTGGAGGAGGGGGGGACGGTTGTGATTGGCGATCGTGATGAAGGTTTGAGTGCGGAACTTGTTACTCTTCTCAGCAAGGGTGGGCGTGACGGGCGAGTGAGCTGTATTCCGATGGATATCGCGGACGAGAGTAGTGTTCAGGCCGCGTTTAAGGAGGTGTTTGATCGTTTCGGTCGATTGGATATTCTGGTCAATGCTGCGGGAATTGTGGGACCGAACAATCTCAAGGTGGCAGAGGTGCCTACCGGGGGATTCCAGGAAGTCATTGCCATCAATCTTCTTGGCAGCTTTCTGGTGACGAAGCATGCAATTCCTTACATGGAAAAAGGCGACTACGGCCGTATTCTCTTGATCGCGTCAATCGCAGGCAAGGAAGGCAACGCCGGCATGGCTGCTTACTCAACCAGCAAGGCTGGGGTGATTGGTCTGGTGAAGAGTGCTGGCAAAGAATACGCCGAAACAAACATTACCGTGAACGCCTTGGCACCTGCCGTGATTCGAACGCAGATGGTTGACTCAATGGAAGCGGCGCAAGTGAAATACATGACCGACAAGATCCCCATGAAACGGTGTGGAGATCTCAGCGAAGTAGCCGCTTTGGCTGCGTGGATCGTTTCTGAGGAATCTAGTTTCAACACTGGGTTTACCTTTGATCTCACAGGGGGAAGGGCGGTCTATTAGTGGACAACTCCGTGGATGGAGAATCGTTTTCGTTGGTCCCGTAGGACGTGAGGAGACGACGGTTGAGGAGATGGGGAAATGAAGCTGTGGAGATTTGGGTGGATTTCTTTGTGTTGTGTGTGCTCTTGGACGGTGTGCCTCGTTTACGGGGATGGCGTCGAGTCGCCTTCGCTTCCTGATCCATTACCTTCCCGAAGTCCTGTGCTGCAATCACAGAATCATGGCGAGGACTGGTTGCCGGTCAAAGGCGGGATTGCGACTGAGGCTCAGTCGTCGTTCCTGGCCCGGCTCGGGGGAGGGATCCTTCTTGCCACCGACAACGCCGGACTCTTCATTGATGATCCAAGCCAGGGGCAATGGCGCCAGATCGGTCAGGGATTGCCCGGGAAGAAACTGAGTGCATTGGAGGTGTTCGGTAATGAGATCTATGTCTCGGTTTATGGAGAAGGGCTCTACCGGAGCGAAGATTTCGGGCAGAACTGGCAATCGATGAATGCTCATGTCGCCAAGGGCAGGATTCAATCCATCTTGAAGACGAAGGAGGCAATAATTATTGGAGCCGACAATGACATTTTTCGCTGGGACGAGGACTCGAATCAATGGACATCGCAATTTTCGGGTGTTCAGGTGGTGAGTCTTGATTCTCTATCAGATCGGGTCGTTGCTGGGACGAATTCGGGGGTATTGCTAGGAGACCGGCGGGGAAATGATTGGACTTGGAGTCATCAAGAGGGCGCTTTGCACAGCGTGGCTGTCTTGGGTGAAACGATCTTTGCTATGTACATTTTGGGCGATCTCTTTCTTTCAAACGACGGTGGACGAACCTGGGAGAATGTGGAGTACGCTCCCCGACACCGATCTTACGTCTATGATGTTGCCCGTGTCGGCGATGCCTTCATCATGAGTAACAACTACGGGGTTCATCGTTCGCGGGACGGTGGGCGATCTTGGACGCTAATCTCCCAGACTGAAGATCGGGCGTTTCTTGATTTCCTCGTGGTTGGAGAATCGGTCTACGGAGGCGTACGGATTTGGAATGAATACCGAGAACGGAGCGATTCCTTGTTCGGACCAAGGTTTGGGGAGTAGGGCGAGCCAAACTTTAGGTGATCACTGGGAGTCCGACGTCTAGGCAAGAATTTGAATGTAATCGAGAAGTTTCATCTTCTTTTCAATCGTTTGGATAGTCTCTAGACTCAACAGAGCACAAGAAAACCTATGATCCCAAAACACTTCCTTTTCTCTGGTACTTTTGCTGCCATTCTCTTACTGCAGACACTTTCGGTAGCGGATGTTCCAATCGTTTCGATGAGCACGGGCCATATCATCATTGAAGCTGAATCAGCCGAAGACTTAGGGAGTTGGGTGCATCATCATGACAATAAAGAGTTCCCCTGGATCGAAGGGTTTACAGGGAACGGTTGTTTGCAGTTTACCGGGAATCAGGAACACAGTGGGGAGCCCAATAGCATTCTGACCTACCGATTTAAAGTTGATGAGCCGGGTGATTACAAACTGCAAGCACGGGCTTTAGAGGCGCCGTTGGAAACGAAGGAAGGTGACAAGGCGAATGATTGCTACCTTCGACTTCTGGGCGCTCCGCAGTACAAGGGGGAATTTACGAAATTCGTTCTTCTCGGGGATAGTTTTGAGTGGAGTTGGAATGTGAAATTGGAGTCAGCGTATCATCAGTTCGAAAGCCCGATTTACTCACTCAATCCCGGGGTCTATCAGGTGCAGATTGCCGGCCGGTCCAAGAATTTCTTTCTGGATCGATTAGTGTTCTATCCGCTCACAGGCGATGAATCGGCGAGGGATTTGTCGATGGGACCGAAGGTCTTTGTTGAGGCAAACGCCGGGGAGGGTGATTATTTACTAAGTGCGATTAATGATTTTGAACCAGTTCGTGATCCTGAGATGGGGAAGATCTATGTGGATACGAACCGGAAAGCGATCGCTGTGAACGCGGCCAACGAGAGCTTGCGCGATGTGTTTTCGGCGGTTGCCTTGACCTTCAAGGGGCGGAGTGGCCGTTACGATGTTGAGCTCAAGACCTTGACTGAGACGGATGGTGAAAGCGTGTATCGCTTCTATTTGAATGGCCAGCGGATTGGCACTTACAAGAATCCAGCGACTGCCATTGACTACAGCCCTTCCTATAATACTTGGAAAAATCTTGCTATCAACAATGGGGATCGCTTGCGAATCGATTGCAAACCCGAGACCAATGGAAAGATTCCTGAGGGCGATGGGACGGCATGGTCGCGAGGGCGATGGGTGAGCCTAAAACTGAAAGCTGTCAGGCGCTAGATCGATTATTTCGTTCGAGCGAGAGTGGCGAATGGGGTTCTCAGTTTGAGACTTCTTAAGCTTATCTCGATCGTTACCATCTTCAGGCCCCTCTGAGCGGGGTAAGTTCGCTAGGACGGATTGCTAGGATCGAACCAGGGACCGTGGTGATAGCAAACGGTGATTTCCTCGCCTTCAGGGATGTCACGAAGGCAGTGATAAACGATGGTCTCATCTTCGAAGTGTTTGTCATAGGTAGCGTTGGGAGCATCACAATGATTGTAGAGCGATGAATAGCCGAGGGCGATGGCTGCTTGATCATTGTTCCATCCGAAATAGTAGTCACTAAGGACGGTGCGGGCGACTCGTTCGCGGTCTCTGGGAGAGAGCACCACTACGGGACAAATCTCAATCAGTTCACCTGCTTTGATCGGATGAGTTGCGAACACGCCTCTACCTGCGATCGCTGATTTTTTGATGACGAGATTCATGGGTGAATCGCAATGGGCTCGGACTAGAGTTTGCTAGGATCCAACACGACATGTTTAATGCCTTCACGATTGTAGGTGTAGGTAATGTGAACCATGCCATCCTCGGCTTGAATGACGGCCGGATAGGAATACTCGCCCCAATGTCGTCGGCCGGCGGGGCGCTGACCGGTTTCCAGTTCAAGGGTGAGGGAAGGTTCCCACTGTTTGCCTGTATCGGAAAGGGCAACGTTTAGCATCTGACGGCTTCGGATCTTGGTTTGGCGGGTTGTGTGGTTGTAGACCAAGAGCTGTCGGCCATCAGAAAGGGTTACGGCGTCCGTGCCGGAACTAGGATTCGGTAGGTTTATTGCTTCGAATTCGCTCCAACTTCTGCCGCCGTCCTTCGACCAGCTTTGAGCGATGACGTTTTGTTTGCTGCGGCAGAGAACTTGGAGATCGCCGTTCTGATAGCTCAGGAGACTGGGTTGAATCACATCAAAACTGATTCCGTTGTTGATTGGCCCAATGATATCCCAAGTCTTGCCGCGATCACGGCTTACCTCGAAATGAACCCGCCAATACCCATCGCCCTCCGCAACGTCGACCTCCGTACTTGATGGACAGAGGATGGATCCGTCTGAAAGTTGAATAGGTTTATTCTTCACGGGACCAAGAAGATGCCCGATGGCCCAGTGTTCACCTAGTTTGGTGGGCCAGGACCATGTTTCGCCGTTATCTTCTGAGATTGTCACCATACCCCACCAAGTTGTTGGGCTGGGCCCCACCTTGTAGAAGAGCATTAAGGGACCGTGCTCCGCCTGGAAGAGAACGGGATTCCAGCAGGCGTAACGAAGCGTCTGTGATTGTACTCCGTTGACAACCTCTTGAGGTTTTGTCCATTGATCGTCCACCTGACGCGAAATCCAGATCCCAACGTCTGGATCCTTTTCTCGCGTCCCACCGAACCACGTGGCAACCAATCCCGAATCGGTTTCCGCAATCGAAGAAGCATGGCATTCCTTGGTTGGCTTAGCGGCAATTTCGAAGATTTGCTCTGATTGAACGATGGCTTCTGAACCACGCCCTCCGAGGGGCGGCGGTTCGAATTCCGCCGCACCGGCTAGTGAGCTAACGAGACACGACGCAAGTCCGTTGATTACGCGATTTGAGAATGCTTGGAATTGATTCATTGTTCCATTGTGAAATCGTTTGATTCGATAAGTTTGGAAGTTGCGTTTCTAGATTTTCGTGGTCGCTGTGATCCGTCTACCGGTCGCCTATCGTTGCTATTAAGTCGTGCCACGAATGAGGGTTGAAAAACGGGTTGGCGCGAAAAATTCCCAGATGGTCAGGTGTTGTGAATCATGGCCCTGCAGGAGGAGCCTTATGGGCGCTCTATGTCGAGCGTTTCGAGAATTGTTCGGACCTTTTCTCGATCTTCCGGGTAGAAGCGATTGAAAGGTTCGGCCATGAAATCGTCGCAAAGGCCTATGATCGAGGCGGCGCACTTCATGGCTTTGATG
>CAJXVR010000302.1 GCA_913061285.1 uncultured Verrucomicrobiota bacterium
GGTATGATGCCAAGGGGCGAGGTGGGGCTAGTTTTTGCACAGGTGGGCTTATCCGTAAGTTTGTTCAACAAGGTGCAATACTCAGTCCTAACTCTGGTCATCGTGGTGACCACGGTTGTGGGTCCGGTAATGCTGCGGATGCTTTGGAATCGAGGCACGCACACATCCGTTGGGAAGGCCGCTGCAGGAGCCTGAAGACAAGCTAGAACGAAACACGCAAAAATGATTCCTCCAAACAGAAAAGCCTACGAACCTAGATTCTCGCTGTCATTCCTCGTGTCGTTATGGACAGCGTTGTCGATTGCTGTGGCACTAATCGTCTATGCGCTGATTCAGTATTTGCTCCTTCCTGAGATGAGTGCCAGAGAGTTTTTTGTGCATCATCTTTGGCACGTTTTTGTTTTTGGGGCGTTCATTCATCTATCTTGTTGGTGTGTGTTTCGGGTGTTGCTATTTCGACCGCTTAATCGGGTTTACCTTCATCTCTATTCCCTAGGCGCAGGCGATATACGCGAGCTTGAGCTAAAGTCGTCGGTAAAAGAGATAGCGATGATTGTTGAGGGAATCAATGTCATGACCTGGCGACTACATCATTGGTTGGATGTCGACGCTCTAGCGGAGACAAAGGAACAGTTGGAACAAATTGGGTTGCTCGCAGCGCAACTCAGGATGGAAAACAAGGAGGTTTCCCAAGCATTGATGGACAGAGTGGAAGTTCTAGAAGAGACGTTATTTGCGGTTGTTGCTGCTAGGGATAACGGAAACGGAGAGCCAGAGAAGTTGAAGGATACGTGGGAGTGAGTGACGAGTGCTCGAAGTCAAATCGGTGGAGCAGTGGAACAGGGTTAAGGACAGCGGCGTTGGTGCTGATGTGTATGGGCGTCCTGGAGCTCGAAGGGGTTGGTGATATTCGCTTGATATCGCAGACGACCAATTCAGTCGATATTCAATACTCCGGGAGCAAGTTAGTCGATGCTGACCGTGATGCGGCAGAGTCGCGGTTCTTAGAAACCGCAGATAGCTCGGTGCTCGTTCGAGTGGATTCTCTTGAATCACTGAAACTAGATATACTCCCAGCGATAGCGAGACCAAATGAATTCTCGGTCAATTCGCGACAGCTGGGCTTTCAAGAGAACCAAGCAAAGCTGGCGTATCGGGGCATCTATAGGGGGCAACCTGTGGCTTTGGTGCAGTTCTTCCCGGCGAATACGTTAGCCGTTCCGGAGACGATCGAGGTGAGATTGTCCTGGCGAGAAGTTGGAGATGTTGCATTCGAAAGCCTAGAGCGTTCTTCCGTGGTGAGGACGGATAAGATAAGGAAACGTGCCATGAGGCAGGAAGGGGCGGGGAGTCAAGTTCGTATCCGAGTGCCGATTACTGAAACCGGAATTTATGAAATTTCAGCAAGTCGAATCGCTGAAACGGCAGGCGTATCTATCGAGAACTTGAATCCGAAGGAGTTGGGTTTAGAAGTGGGTGGATTGCCGATTCCACTAGACTTGGAGCAGAATATACCTGAGGTGTTGAGCCCTTCAGATTCCATCCTATTCCATGGCTATCAAGCGAATACGGATTACACACGAACTAATGTGTATTGGTTGGATTGGAGCGCAACAGTACCTTTGATGATGGAAAAAGTGGATGGTGCTCCCGCGGACAACTCGCCAACGCCAGCGTACTTTCCAACGACGATTCATGCCGAGGAGGATTTGCATATTTGGCAGACGATGCCGTGGGGAGACGGCGTCGATCATTGGTTTTGGGGAGACAAAATAACAGCACCGGGCAATCGGAAGTTTTCTGTGAGCGCTCCCTTTCCTGTTATTTCAGATGATTCGTTTGAGATAAGAGTGGCCCTTCACGGATTAACATTCTCATCACTCAAGCGGCCTGACCATCAGGCAGATTTGAGTCTCAATGGCGTCCTCTTAGGAGAGCACTTTTGGGATGACCGCTGGCCAACAATCCAAACCCAGCAATTCTCCAGTCAGATTCTGAATCTTATGGACAACGAAGTTTTGGTTGAAGCGCCGGGTTTACCTGGAGTGGTAGTCGATCAATTTTTCGTGAACTGGATCGAGTTGGACTACAACCGGCAATATATCGCCCATAACAATCAGCTTCGCTTCGGTGTGCCGGAGGATGGGCGATTTACGTTAAATATCGACGGTTTCGAGGATGACGAGTTGGACGTATTGAATGTTTCTTCGCCGCAACAGACACAGCGCATAGTTAACTATCAAATCGATTCGAATGAGAGGGGAGAGTCGCTGAAGTTCACGACAGTAGCGTCTTCCGATGCCCAATTTTTGGCGCAATCAGTCACCCTTCGTAAACCAGTGGCTGAGGTTTCGTTGGACTCAGCGTCAAACTGGAAATCCCCACACAATGGAGCGGACTACATTATCATTACTCATGAAGAGTTCGAAAGTGCAGCCAATCGGCTCGCTTCATTTCGTCAGTCACAAAACATGCGAACGGCGACGGTGTTGGTAGGCGATGTCTATGATGAATTTGGCTACGGGAACTTTGACCCGCAGGCCATTCGTGACTTCCTGGCATATGCCTATCATGAGTGGGAAGAACCCCCACCGAGTTATGTAGTCTTGATGGGAGACGCATACTTAGACTACCACGATAATTTGAAGACGGGTTCAATCAATTATGTTCCCTCTCAGCAGATAAACACCGAACTCATTGGATTGACTGTCTCAGATAATTGGTATGTTCAGGTCGATGGTGAAGACAAGATTCCGGACATGTTCTTGGGCCGAGTTCCAGTGCGTCGAGCCGCCGAAGCGGAACAGTTCGTAGAGAGAGTCATTCGTTACGAGTCAAGCTCCCTCGCAGAGGAGTGGCAGTCACGGGTGGCTCTGATCGCTGATGATGACAGTTTGGAATTCGAGGAGCTGTCTGACACGCTCGCTGAGTACCTTCCTGATAATTTTACAACTTCTAAGTGGTATGCACGACAACGAACGGGGGAACGGCAAAGTAGTGGAATTGTGAACCTCTTTGAAACCGGGCATGGTCTCATCAGCTATACCGGGCACGGGACCATTACGTCCTGGGGATTAAGTGGAGGAGGGGAGATTCTTCTCACAGGCAATATTGCTAGGAACATTAATCCGAGCGGACGTTGGCCAATTGTTACAGTGGCGAACTGTCTTAACGGATTTTTTGCGGCTCGCCATTCAAACCCGGCCTTGGCGGAGACACTGTTGAGTAGTGAGCACGGAGGAGCTATTGCCGTGTGGGCTCCGACGTCATTGGGATTTCCTGAGGGCCACCGCATCCTCATGCAGCACTTTTACGAACAGGTGTTTGAGAAGGGAGAATCCCGAATTGGAGCTGCAACTACAGCAGCGCAGATTGCCACATTTGTTCAGGATCCGATATGGCTAGAACTTAGTGAAACCTATGTCCTCTTTGGTGACCCCGCGATGAAAATCGGTTTGAGCCTGCCGGCCAAACGCCCAGTCATAACCATTCAAGAGACATCAATAGGAGACGTTGAAATTCAGTACGCAACAGAACCAGGTCTGAGTTACACGTTGTATTCGCGACCTTCGTTAGCATTGGACGATGAATGGGTGGCGCTTCCGAACGCGCCTCATAATTCCGGTAGCTATTCCATCACCAGAGAAGCTGAAGAAGCGACGCGATTTTTCAGGGTGGAAGTCAAAAAAATGACAAGTTTTCCAGACGCCAAATTGAAGGTTCCCTCGCTCGCCGTATCAAAATGAAAATGGTGAGAGGATTTCGCTGCTTATGAGCACTTTCGACAGAGACCGGTATGCCATCATCGACTACGACAGGACGATGAGTCTCATTCGACTTGAGTGGTTGAAGGAAACTAGAACGATGCCTTTATCGGTGTTCAAAGATACGCTGACAATTGTCGCAGACCTCCTCCTTGAGAGAGAAGTGGAGAGATTGTTGACGGACATACGTGAGTTTCAATCAACTGCCTACGTAGAGACTGAAACTTGGCGACATGATAACATTGTGCCTAGGTTTAATCAAAATCTGCAGCGGCTTGCTTGGTTGTCGGAAAGGAACAGACGAAGGCTTCCTGGATATGGAGCACCGTTTTCAAACCCTGGTGAACTATTCCGAAACTGTTGGTTTCACCAAGAATCTCGAGCGATCAGTTGGGTGCTGGAAGTTTCCGAGAATAAACGATAGCTCGCTGAAAGTGAGGATCAGGGTGATGACGAGACCTTAAAAACAACATGAACAGCATGATGATGAGAAACGTAGAGTTGTCGAGAATGCTGGAACTCTGTTGGAAAACTTCGAAGATTGAATCCCAGAATCCGTTAAAACTATGAGCACAAAATCACTTGTCTTGCAGCTGCAAGAATTGTCGTCATCTAACGACACGGAGATAACCGAATTGCTGAGAAAAGCTTTATTGGTAGCGTCCAAACTGGGGCTCGAGCCGTTAAAGAACTGGGCTAATCAGGAACTCCAAGGATACGGCTCCACAGATATACCCAATTACAGAAAAGTGCAGGCCGAACTCAAGGCGCGCAATCCCGTTCATGGCCTTATATCCTACATCATTAGTGATCCCGAGCTTATGGCTGCAGTATGCAATGTATCGATTAATGAACCTGTAGGCTCGCTAGTAGAGCTATTACAAGCAGACGATTCATTTCTGATTGTTCCGTTGGATCCCGAGCAGTCCGCGTTACTAATGGGGCTCCAAGACAGCAATGTAAAATTGGAGCCCACACGGACAATTGGCCGCAATCAAGTTGCGGGAATCCTCGATGCCGTCCGAACAACCATACTGGAATGGGCTTTGAAGCTTGAGGCAGACGGTGTGAGCGGAGAAGGGATGGTCTTTTCGTCAGAGGAAAAGGCGAAGGCTCAAGCAAGCATTAGAATTGAGAATTTTCAAGGAATCCTTGGTGATGTGAGCCATAGTACTGTGACGCAAAATCAGACCATGGATATCCAAAAAGGAGATTTTGAAGGCTTGCGAAAATGTTTAGCAGATGAGGGTGTCAGCCCTCGAGATATTGAAGCGCTTGAGGCTGCGATAAAGGTCGATCCTCCGCCTTCTTCGGGAAACCAATTCGGTAAGACAGTAAGCAGCTGGATAGGAAACATGCTTGCAAAAGCTGCCTCCGGGTCGTGGCAGATTGGGGTTGGGGCTGCGGGTAGTTTACTTAGTAATGCCATTAGCGCCTTCTACGGCCTCTAATGGTGTGTGTCGGAGGGGACGAATTGGCAGCCGATAATAGGACAATAGTATAAGTCAGAGATTTAATTTCGATTTCTTGAAAGAATCTCCATTCCTAAACGTATACTATATTGATGGCGGTATGATTTGTTGGGTTCAGGGATCTGCTCTTCTTCAACAAGATCACTCCGCTCACTCGAATGTACAACTAAAACGCGATTCGAACGTCACTAACATCATGAAAACCTCAATAATCCTAATTCTTACGATTGTCCTCAATTTCACCGGAAGTGCGAAAGCTTCTGCACAAAACTGTGGTAGCTGCTCGGCGTGGAGTGGGTCCACTGTATCAATGACGATCCACAATCCGAACGGAACGCAAACGCAGATAAATAACATTCCTTTTCTTTCTGGAATGAATGTCGCGGTAGCGATGCTCAATGCCAGTTGCGTTGATCCCTCATTTACTTTCAAAGCCCAAAGTTACTGCCCTTACGGCCAGTATGTCACCTCCGTCAATGGGTGGTATGAATCGAGTAATTACTACTGGTCGCTATCGGTTAACGGAACTGTTTCGTCTACTGGTATCGATTTCACTGTTCTGAAGGCTGGAGATTCAATTTCCTGGTCAGTTCAAAAAATAGTGGTCGACAACAACACGAAACAACGAGAAAGCTCTCATCAAGAGAAACTTAGGCTCCTTCACCATGCCAGAAAGCTTGCGGCCGTAATGAAAGAATAATAGACGTCGGCTTATGGAAACAGAACACGCTATCCTTCACCAACGTCCATAGAGAATATGACAACCCGGTCTCCGGTCCAGATGGCCCCCTCCCAGATGGGGATCTCGCTCAAACTCAATATCCGGACGACACAAATCACAGCGCTCCCGTCCGCTTTCTAGATGAGCTGACCGTCGCCTAGAGAACTGGAAGGATGGCAACCCCACGAATTCTAATGAGGGCAGAGTGAATTAGGTAGTGGGGTTGCCTGGCATGCTGTTCAAAGTAAGCCAGCGGGGGTCCAAGTTCGGAGCTCAGTAAACAAGTGACGCAAGTAATCTTGAGAGAAAGAAATGAAAAAAGGATACAGCAGGTTCGGCCGGAGAGAATTTTTGCGGCGTGGATTTACGGTTGGGGCGGCGGGTTTACTCGAGCCGCTCGCAGGAACAGAGGAAGTTTCCGATTCTCCAAAGCCAGGAATGGGCATTTCCGACCTGCGTCTGCAAACGAGCAAAGTGAACGAGCTTGAATCATTTTATCGAGACGTAATCGGAATGCAGACACATCGCAATAGCGGAAATCTCATCGTTGAAGCTGGTGCGACCCGTATTACTTTCGAAGCAGTCAGCGACCGCGAACCGTTCTATCATATGGCATTCAACATACCGGAGAACAAGCTTGATATGGCGCGTCACTGGCAGAAACAACGAACAGATCTGATTCGAAGGGGAAAATCGGAAGTTATCCATTTTTCTCATTGGAACGCCCGTTCCATATTCTTCCGCGATCCGGCTGGAAATCTTCTGGAATACATTGCCCGGCACGACATCGAGAATGCCGTTGGAGGCGAGTTTTCAAGCGCGGATATTCTATACGCAAGTGAAATCGGCTTGGTTGTGGATGATGTCGCTAAGATAGTGGCCGCAGCGAAGAAGGATTTGAATCTAGGGATATACCGAGACAATGGAGCCAACTTTGCATCGATCGGTGACGAGCACGCGCTTTTGGTGGTTGTGAAGCGCGACCGCAAGTGGTTTCCAGCTCGCGAGAGGTCAGCGAAAGTTTTCCCGCTGTCGGCGACGATCAGGAAACCGAAAGCCCGCAGCCTCGTGATGAGTGAATACAGTTACAGGGTCTCGACGAATTAAGTGCTAGGACTTTTCCACCGAAACAATCGCCGACTCAGGGTGTCTTGCAATTCCGGGACTCAAGAGACGACTTCACGGAGAAACATAAGTAAGCATGTGGGTAAAACGGAGGCCGTCGTGGCGACTTATTCTCGCCGAACATTGGGCCTTTCTCAGACCAGCTATAACTGATATCTGTGTTAAGAAATGAACGAAACCCTGTTGGCGGAATATAAAGAAGAAGCGAGTCGAATTTCCGAAGACTCAGTACATTCGGCCAAAGGTCACTACAATGCTGCTGATAGGTGGCGACATACTCACCTCTGGATTGGAATTCCAAACGCTCTACTAGCGGCGATTGCAGGGGTTAGCGCCTTCGAGGGATCTGAAACTCTCGCGGGGAGCATTGCGGTTGCCGTCGCTGCAATCACTGCCGTGAATACGTTCTTGAATCCAGGCGACCGTGCATCCACACATAAACGTTGCGCTGGCGAATATCATTCTCTCCGGAACCGAGCCAGGATTTTCACCAATATCGTATGCAGTAGTAGCATATCCGATGAGGAATTGAACGCGAGGTTTGATGAGATGGTTACCAAGCGGGACGACCTCAATGCAGCTTCGCCACAGATCCCCGAATGGGCATTCAAGAAAGCTAAGGCCGGCATCGACGCTGGCGAAGCAGAATACAAGAAATAGAGTATGTCAGTTCAATCCCACCTATCCAGCAGAGCCAGTAGCGCAATCCTTTCCGATTCTGAGAAGAGTTCAATCGATACGTCAATTGGCACTCTACAATCGCGCCTCAACTCGCACTTTACAACTGATGTGACGACCCATTTCAAATTCGGTTCTTCGACCCGAGGAACCATCCTGCCGCGCAGTATGGACGCAAATTCAGATATCGATTACATGATCGTTTTCGCCGATGAGAATTCTAAACCCCAGACCTACGTCAGTCGCCTAAAACGTTTTGCAGAGAAGTATTATGCGTCATCAGAAATCGCACAATCCCACCCCACTGTAGTTCTCAAGCTTAATCACATCAAGTTTGACTTAGTTCCAGCGATAAGGAGTTACATAGAGGAGTACCGGATTCCGGCGCCAGCATCTAGCTATGAAGAATGGATAGCTACATCGCCCAACGACTTCAACTCCACTCTCTCTTCAGCGAACACTCTTTGTAACTACCAGCTCAAGCCCTCGATCCGACTCCTAAAGTATTGGAACGCGCTTGCCGGATACGTCTATGATTCTTACCCTCTTGAGAAGTGGGCTGCTGGCTGCATGTTCAGCTACTGCTCTACACTAAGAGACTATTTCTTCGCACAGGTCGATACTCTCTCACTGGATTGGAATGCAGCCCAGTGGCGGAAAGACAAGCTTGATCGTGCCAAGTCGATTGTTACGAAAACAAGGGAGTATGAGCGAAAAGAGATGCCAGCATCCGCTGAGCAGGAGATCAAGAAGCTCATTCCATGATTGAACTAAGACATGGCAAGGATTGCGCTAAGTCACGGCAGCGGAGATGGGCACAGAATGAAACATAAATCGAGGTTGTGCGAAAGACCGTGCGCAACAGGTTGAGGATGTATCAACGTCAAGACTCAAGCCTGCTGTGATCAGGATTGAACTGACAGAGGATCCTCTGAAGCTCAATAGCAGCGGTGCTTGGTTTTTGTTTAGTTTTGATATGATACTGATTTTGCTAGTGAACAGTTGGTGGACTTAGAATAAAAGAATCCGAGATGCCAAGAATCGAGAGGAGAACGAGCTGACAGTAAACGGGGAGAGGGTGCTCGCTTTCATCAAAGAATTCAAACTCACTAGTGGAAAGATGCATGCCGTCCGAATGATTTCTTGGCATCTCGGATTCTTTTATTCAAGGGCGGGTCATCAACTCCTTCAGAAGTTTCGGCAATTTGATCTACCAGTTTAGGGCCTCAATGCAGAGACCCCTATCGACGCTTCTTTCTGCTGGGTTTCTGTGCCAATGCACTTCCCGCAGCCGTCTCTGATGTTTGAGAGGTGCGTCCATCACGAAGAGTTCTGCTTGCAGCACGTGCTGCACGTGGGCTTGTTACTTTAGTTCGATTGCTTCGAGCCATACAATCATATGTTACTTTTAATCCATTCACTGACCTTTGGATCGAGATTGACCCAGGCAGCAGTATCACCAGTAACATCGATCACAATGACCTTGTCGTTGCTGTCGACATGGCGACGAACTGAATCAAGAAAATCTGATGCCGTCTGTTGAGATTTTACCAAGTATACTGAAAGCAGTGGTGTCGCCCAAGAATTGTGGGACTTCAGGAAATCCCATAAGGGTTCGTAATCTTTCCCCGGAGCGACAAGATCGTAACTTACAAGTAAAGTGTTCATGTTTGTACTAGCGTATGGTTGGTGTATAATGTGGCCATCGACTTAATTGACCATTTCAAGTATATCATTTTGATAAATAAGGTCAAACAATCTGAAACACTATACATGACTCAAGATACTACACGTATTGCCATCGGTGAGCGAATTCGACAATTTCGTCAGAGTTCGAGTATGTCTCAACAAGAATTAGCCGATGCTCTTGGTTTCAAATCTGGAACAGCGATTTCTTTGATCGAAAGCGGGGCACGGGGCACGAGTGCTGAAGACATTCCTAAGTTTGCCAAGGTCCTTGGGGTTAATCCATCTGACTTGCTTGGGGAAAGCTCAAGTTCACCAGATTTCTCTACTGTCCTACGAGCAGATAAACAACTTACAAAACGTGATAAAGAGGACATTTTAAACTTCTACCAGCATGTTAAGAGAAGGAGAGGGTAACCAAAACTGTGTGAGAGTGGCTTCTGCACGGAAACTTGCACGTAAGCTTTTGAGATCTGCGAAGATTGATTCTCCTCCAGTTCTCATCAAAAGACTCGTCCCGTTCTTGGAGAAAGAGCATGAACTTGTAATAAGACCTTGGCTGCTTTCTGATCACGTCTCCGGTTTCTTGCTTGAAGAGGATGGCTGCGCGGCGATTGCTTACAACAAGAATCATCATATACATAGACAGAGATTTACGGTTGCGCACGAGATTGGACATCTCATCCTGGGACATAACAACCGGAATAAGGGGAGAGATCGTGAGCTCGACGAAAAAGAGGCACAGATTTTTGCCACAGAGCTTCTTATGCCGTTAGAGTTTCTTAAGGTTGATCTTCGATCGGATGGTTGTGATCTAGAGCGACTGGCGAGACGTTATTGGGTAAGCAGTGAAGCAATGAGCTGGCGCATCCAAGATAAGGTGGTGAAGTGTCCTGAGTTCGGTGGACAGCGGATTCTCTTGGTTCGTTACTCTGTGCTTTAGTTGTTTTCTTGGCAAGCCGTTAGGCTTGACGATGAGTTGCCCCCC
>CAJXVR010000303.1 GCA_913061285.1 uncultured Verrucomicrobiota bacterium
CGAGATGTAGAGAGGTCTCGTGGGCTCGGAGATGTGTATAAGAGACAGGTCTCGGACGCAAACCCTCAACACCCGCGTGATTGTCCGATCCGGCCAAACGGTTGTGATGGGTGGCGTGCTCGAACGGGAGCAGGCAACCTTTGTCGAGTCAGTTCCTATCCTGGGTAAGATTCCGGTCATTGGTTCCGCCTTCCGACGGCGCACTGAAGTCGACAAACCTCGCTATCTTCTGATATTCGTCACCGCGACATTGCTCTCCGAGACTGGCGAGTTCATTGAATACCAGGACGATCCCCCTACCGAAGCGGCATCAACGACTCCCCGCAAGCCGTGAGCACGTCAATCACCAAGCTTTCCCGGATTGCCCATTGGTCGTTCTGGATGGTCGAGCGAATCCTGGTGATCGATGCCGGAGAGTCCGCAACATTAATCGTTGTTGCTGAACGCATCCTTGGGGAGATTCAAATCCGTCATCACGTTAGCATCCCAATCGATCTAGGGCCCGCTGATCAGATCGTCCCCGAAACGATCGCTCAGCTTCGTATCGAGTATGAACCCATTCGAGTCATCCTCATCATCCCTCAATCAGAAACCGTCTCGCAACGAATCACGCTGCAAGACGAAACCATTGAGGAATTCGTAACCCACGAGGCGAACAGATTTCAGGAAATCGAAGGCAACCTACCGGTCGTCGATCATCAGGCACTTGGAGACAAGCAACACAAAAGCTACTGGCTCACCTATTGTCAACCGGACGTGATTGAACAGCGCCTCCGAACCATCGGCCTTCAGCTCGATGATATCGATGACGTCACGAGTGCCGCTCAAGGGTTTTGGGGATTCTATGAGTCCGTCTGCAACAACGATGAGACTGCCTACGTAATCGACGTGGGCCACCACCACACGGCATTGATGGGCATTCGATCCGCTAGCCCTGTCTTCGCGACCAGTTTCACTTCTTCGCTGCCAACCCGAGACGAGGGATCCTACAGCACAGAACTCCAGAATTGGTACCGACGGCTAGAATTGGCCCCATCATCCCTTCACGGAATCCCCAAGGAAACGCTGCAATTTGACAGTGAACACAAGATCATTCTTGGAGGGGATGAAAAGCTCTTGGAGTCGATTCAATCCCACTTTCCCCAGCTATCCGGAGTGTCCCCAAAATTCTCCCGATCACATCGAGAAGAAGAAACAACCCCTGCCGAGTTCAGCATCGCCCTTGGCGTCGCGCGGGCAGCCCTTGGGTCAAGCCGCCTTCATATTTCGCTTCTCCCAGAACGAAACAAGCGGATCAGAGATCAGCGCTTGACCTGGAATAGACTGCGAGGATGGACCACGGCGCTCGCCCTTGTCACGATCCTCTTACTTCTCATTGGCACTTGGCAACAATTCACGCTCAACCAATTCAAACGAAGCCTCCTCGATGACACGAATCAAGCTATCGCCCGAATGATCGACACAGAGAACTCGCTGAGCGAATTTGCCGACAAATACGAACGCATCAGACCGATCCTCCGCTTTCAACAGGAAACAACCGAGCTGGTCGAGACGATGGCGGCCCTCCAAGGCAGTGGCGAAGATCCAACCTATTGGCTGGTGTTGCTAGCAGACAATCAATCTTACGCCAGCAGAGCCATCCCAAGCCTGACGACTAATAACACCGAAAACGTCGAACCACCTTCCTCCCCTAGCCCGCTTCTCGACAAACCGGGCTTCGTCGCCGAGTTCACCTTTGTAGATCAAGGAGAGTCGATGCGACGCAAACTACTCTCGCTTGTCGACCAACTGAACGCTTCTGGGCTGTACACCAATGTGGATACGCTACCCGACGATCTTCGGCGCCCGTTGGCCAACACCAACGTCCTCGCCAATAGCCAATATGTTGCCTTGTCGCTTGAGCTTCACCGGAACTACTTCGATCGCCAGCTTTTTCTACGTTCGAGCCCGGACGGTTCCGCCCCGCCATCAGAAAACTCCGGAGAAGGTCCGCGTTCATCGTTTCTCAACCGCCGCGAACAGATGACACCCATCGGCACACCCTAGATTAGCGATGCGTACACTGATCCGATGGGCTCAATCCAATCAAGGCTGTCTTGCGGTAACGCTTTTTGTAGGGCTTTACTACGTGGCTCTCTATCGCCCGCTTCATCATGATACCGGAAGCCTTGACGGCCAGTTGCGACAGGCCTGGCAACGACTCGAACAAGCCAATCAAGACAGCCAAACCCAAGACCGCTTGGATCTTGACCATATTTCAAAAGGCCTAAGACGACTTGAGCTAAGCCTCACCGAAATTACCAATACCAATCAAAAACTACTTTCGCGCATTTCCATTGATCCTAGATACCAAGAGCGAACGGCAAATCCCTTCCAACTCATTGAATTTCAAAACGAGCGTCAGATCATCATCGAGTCAATCGGGCAAGCCGCTTCGGCAAAATCAACAACGATCGAAGCTGAAGTCTATGAGGGATTCCCTCAACACCTAAGTGAACAAACTGATCCACAACTCCTCTGGGCAGAACTCGCCCACACCCAACATCTCGTTCAATCCATGATTTATTCCGAGGTATCGAACATCCATTCACTTCAGACTAGCCGTCAGGAACAAGATACCTCTCCCTCCTCCCTACTAGTTCCTTTCATCACCGAGGTAGCGTTCACTTGCCGTTCAAGTCAGCTCTCGAAACTGCTCCTTTTACTTCCCAATCGCAGTAGTGAAATTAACGCCGACCTAAGTCTCGATTACCCACCGCACAAGCCAAGCCTATTCATCGACCAAGTCCTCATCAGAAAGAATTCGCCCCAGGATCCATCGAAGGTTAGCGTCTGGATGAACATCATCAGCTTCATTCAACTTTCCCCCCAAGGAGAGCGCCAAGAATAGGGAACCCCTAGCAGCTATGTCATCACGTTTGGGTCAAAATTCCTTTGTTACCTTGATCGCTCTGATCCTCATGGGCGCAATTCTCAGTGATGTCGTGATCAATCTCGGCGGGGATATTCCTCAACTCCCTAGGCTCACCGTGCTCGAGCGCCCGCAATTGTCGCCCTCTTTTGATACAAGAATCGAAGCCCTTTTCACACGCCCCCAATCGAAGGCTCTGATCAGTTCAGAGCCCTCCCATTCACCGTTTTTCACTCGTTTTTTTGAGCCTCCAAAGAAGATCCCACCGCCAAAGAAACCCAAAACCGCAAAATACAAGATAACCTTCCAAGGCTTGTACGAAACGTCATCCGAAAAACAGAAAATCTTTCTCATGGTTAACGACCAGTTCAAATCCGTTCTTCCAGGAGAAACGATCGCTGCCGATCTCATCCTTCTTCGAGTCGAACGCAACAGCATTGAAATCGGCCGAACCAACACCACCCCAACAAACATTGGATTCCGACAAACGACCACCATCGAAATTCCGGCGCCATAGTATGGGTTCCTCTAAGATCAACGACATCGGCGACATCCTGAAAGCGCGCGAAGTGATCACTGAAGATCAACTTCAAATGATTCGCGGGCATCAGGCCAAGAGAGCCATTGCCACCCATCGGCTGATCCTTGATCTGAATCTCGCCTCCGAAAAAGACACGCTTGAAACGCTTGCGTCCATCCATTCTGTTGACTTCAAAGATTTAAGCGGGTTTTCGATTCCAGCAAGCATCCGTGAAGCAGTCCCCATCAAACTTATTTTCCACTACCGCTTCATCCCCATCTCATTGACGCCAGAGGTGATCACCGTTGCGTACGGAGATTTGCCAAGCGGCTTAGAGCTCGCCAATCTTCGACTGCTCCTCAAGCGCGAGGTACGATTCGCTCTGACAACGCCGAGCCAGATTGACGCCATCATCAAATCTGAATTTGGACTCGGCGCTGAAACTGTGGATAAGCTTCGAGAATCCAAAGGAGATTTACTTTCGGACCAAGAGCTCGTCTTCGATCTCAGTCATGAATCCTCGGACAAAGCGGTAGACGGAACCATTTCCGAACTCGTCGATCAAATCCTTGAAGAAGCGCTTCGTCTTCGCACGACCGACATCCATTTCGAACCATATCCCAATACAATCAAGCTTCGCTACCGTATCGATGGGATCTTGCAAACCATTCCTGTTCCGGGAGAACTCCGCCCCCTCTATTCCGCCATCGTTTCTCGACTGAAAGTTATGGCGGAACTCGACATCAGTGACCGTCGCTTCCCCCAGGACGGGAGAGTCTCTATGAAGACTGACGGAGAGGCCTACGATCTTCGAGTTTCCGTCATTCCTACCAAGCATGGCGAAGCCCTCTGTCTAAGAATCCTCGGACGGCAAAGCCTTTTGCTTGTTCCAAGCGAACTTGGAATGTTCCCCCATCAAGAACGCCTCTTCGATCAACTGATCCAACTCCCCCAAGGTTTGATTCTAATAAGCGGCCCAACTGGGAGCGGGAAAACAACCACTCTTTACGCGGCCCTCGCTCAGGCCAACGATGATCAGCGAAAAATCATTACCATCGAAGATCCGGTCGAGTATCAGATAGATGGCATTGCTCAAATGCAAGCCAGAGAAGACATCGGACTCACGTTTTCAAAAGGACTCCGGTCTATTCTGAGACACGATCCCGACGTCGTGTTAGTCGGTGAGATTCGCGACAGTGACACAGCGGAGATAGCAATTCGGGCGGCACAGACCGGCCATTTGGTCCTTTCTACGATTCACGCGAACGATAGCCTCGCTGCCGTGCCTCGACTCGTCAACATGGGCGTTGATTCCACCATCCTCAGCGCCTCATTGAACTGCTCTATCGCTCAGCGCCTCGCGCGGCAGATCTGCAAGGGCTGCACCATTTCCGATCCCGCCCCTGAACACGGGCTCATTCAAGAAATGAGCGAAGCACTCAACAAAACCGCAAGCGAACTCAGAACCGAGGTCGGCAGAGGCTGCGTGGAATGCCAAGAGAAAGGGATGAAAGGTCGAATGGCGATCTACGAATTTGCCGCGATTAACGAGTCCCTCGCCGAAGCCATTAATCAGCAAGTCGGACTCATCCAGCTTCGCAAGATCGCAATTGAACAAGGGTGGAAACCGCTACGCCAGGAGGCTTTCCAGCGTGTACAGGATGGCACCCTCTCCTTAGCGGAACTCCAAAGAGTCACATGGAGGCTCGACTTCGCCCAAAATTGAGCCAAGCTCGAAGTCGAGCTATGACCGCATTCTATCACGAACTAAGAGCATTGTTCCGTCGCCCACAGCTACTCACGGCAATCACCCTTCTCACCACTGTATTCGGCACCACCACAGCCCTCCAGGGAGCCGAAACCGCGGAGATGAAGGTTGAGCGAATCATCGGTCCCGAAATAAAAACCGGGCAATATAAACATCCCTCGTGTGTCACCGAGCTCGACAATGGAGATCTCTATCTCACCTACTACGGTGGGGATGGTGAGTATAGCCAGGACACAGCGGTCTTCGCCTCTCGCCTTGTCAAGGGGACCAACAAATGGACTCACCCAGTCGCAATCGCGAGAAACCCCTTTCAATCAATGGGTAACCCAGTTGTCTGGCAGGCTCCTGAGGGGCGCCTTTGGCTCTTCTACGTCGTACGCTTCGGGGCCACCTGGTCGACATCCAGAATTATGGCAAAAATATCTGATACCCGTGGAGAATCGTGGTCCGATGCCTTTCTAATCTCGCTTGAGGAAGGCACCATGGTAAGAGGACGACCGATCCGAACATCCGCAGGAAACACCATCCTTCCAATCTACCATGAGACCGGTAGCGACACCGAAAAAACAGGCGCCGACACCTCTTCCCTGTTTTTGATTTTTGATCCCAAGACCAAACAATGGCAGCGCTCAAACAAGGTCTATTCTCGAATGGGCAACCTCCAACCCGCGGTGGTTGAATTAGATCCGGGACACCTCCTTGCCTACTGCAGACGCGGCGGAGACTACGAACCAGGGGATGACGGATACGTCGTCAAAACAGAATCTACCGACGGAGGATTTACCTGGTCTCAGGGAGAGGAGACAGAATTCCCTAATCCCAATGCTGCCGTCGAGCTAATCAAGCTAAAGAGCGGGAACCTTCTCTTTGTCTACAACCACAGCATGGACGATCGAACCCCACTAACAGTTGCTCTCTCAAGAGACCACGGCAAGACCTTTCCCGTTAAGAAGGACTTAAGAACAGGAGACCGTTCCTTCGCGTATCCGACGGCAATCCAAACCCAAGATGATATGATTCACGTCTTCTACACGACCAACGAGCGAACCACAATCTGTCGCATTAGCTTCCGCGAGGAAGCACTATCTAACTGACCTGCCCGATCAGGTCGAGCAATCTATAAACGACAGGATGACAGCGAACAGCTTGCATGGCCTTGTGCGAAGCCTTCCTGTCTTCATTTGGATTGTCTGTTCTTGCTCACTCGCCGGCCAATCCGCGTTTAATTGGCGCCCGTTTACAACGGCAAATGGGCTAACCAATTCGGCAATTAGTTCGGTGACCATTGGTCCCAAAAAGACGGTTTGGCTCAAGCACGAAGAGTTCTCAGCCTTCACCCGCTACGACGGTTACCAGTTCGACACCTATCCCTTCCCCTTCCCTGGCTTCGCTCCGAGTCGAATCTTTGAGGGGCGCTCGGGACAGCTCTGGGCTGTCGACAAAGAGGCTGTTCTTGAATATTCTGCGGGCCGGTGGCTTCGATATCCGCTTCCACAGATCGGCCGCGAATTCAGCCAGAGTCTTCGCCGAGTCACCCAGCCAATTTCCCTGATTCCGCTACGAATCAACAACGTCCTTATCCTCCTTTCAGATCAACTTATCCGCTTTGACTCGCGGGAGAACAAAGTCACCGTTATCAAGCGATCGGACGAACTCGAGATCGGACGCTTCAATACCCTCATTGAGCGCTCTGATCTGTCTCTCCTCCTAACCGGTGAATACGGCATTGCCTCGACCCGGGTCCAAGCGAGGAACCTATCGCCCGAAGACCGTTGGACAGAGATTCACCCAAGCGCCGATTCGCCTTTAAAAGAGTTTCAGCGCCCCACTGAAAATACCGATGGCAGCGTATCGATCGTTGCCAGCGGAGCGAATCAACAGCGCTACATCGTCACCTTGGAGAACGAAGGGTGGACCAACCAAAATGTTGAGAAATCAAAAATTCGCTTCGCTTGGAAACAAGCGAATGCAGGTTTCTGGGGCCAATCCTACAACTCCGTGTTCCGCATTGATGCGCAGGGAAGCAAACCGGTCGGACAAGATGAAGTTTCTGCGGGCCTCCTCTTGGACGTCGCGGTCGAATCATCTGAGATTTTCTTTATCGCCAGTTCCGAGGGCCTTTTCCGCTACGCCCCGTCCTGTTGGCAGCGACCGTTCGAAGTAAACGACATTGATGCCTCGATTCAACACGTTATCGAAGATCGGAACCAGCGACTTTGGTTTCTCAACTCAGAGGCACTCCTGATGAAGCACGAGAATCGTTGGCATCGATACCCGTGGCCAGAGGAGGGCGAACTCCTCTTCCGACCAAGTGACACGATCTATCAAAGCGATGAGTCACATTTGCTAATAAGACATGGCGACACCCACTTCTCATTCGACATACCCAGTGGCGAATTGACACCGTATGAACTAGATGGCTCGGCCGGTCTGGTCAAGATAGTTGGCAAACGTCTTGATGGTACAATGATCGTCCTGTGGAGGGACGTCTCAGTAGCCGATAATCCCGTCTATCTAGGAGAACTTCGAGATGACAATGTACGGCTCCTCCCCGAGATACGTGCTCCCTGGGACCAGCAATCGAATCTAGAGTTCATCGTAGAGACCCAGAACCAAGAGCTTTGGTTCGGCGACGAGCAAGGAGTCGGCATCATCGATTCAAGTGAGATTGAGCGTTTCGGCCGAGACGCGGGACTCCCTGAAGAACGAGCCACTTGCTTGATCGAACTCGACAACGGTCTCATTTGGGCAAGTTTGGGCAATGGAATCTACGAATTCGACGGCAAGCGCTGGCGCTTTCTCTTCTCGGCCAAGGATCGAATCAACGCCGTCATGCAGGCATCCGATGAGAGTATTTGGGTCGCGAGCAACTCAGGGATTCACCGTTTCCACTACGACTCCTGGGTTAGTTTGACGACAGAAGACGGCCTACCCGGAAACGCCATCTACTCCGTGGTCGAAGACTCTAAGGGGCACCTTTGGCTCGGCACCTCTCGAGGAATTAGCCGCTATCACCCTGATGCCGACCTATCCCCCCCTAGATCAAATATCCGAATCCTTGCCAACACGCCAGACCCGGGAAAAAAGAACGCAAAACTGGCCCTCTTCGAAGCGACCGACAAATGGAATCATACGCCCAAAGAACGTCTTCTGTTCTCCTACCGTCTCGATCAGCGCCCGTGGACTCCTTACTCAGACAAAAACACGCTTATTCTAGAAAACCTAAGCGCGGGACAGCATCGCCTGGATGTTCGCGCCATGGATCGAAATTGGAATGAAGAAGCCGACGCGGCCGACTATCAATTTACCTGGATCGTCCCCTGGCACGATGATCCTCGGCTCGTCATCATCTCAGCCGTCGGGTTTGGAGTCATTCTTCTCCTCTCTGGCTTAGCAATCAATCGGCACATTCGACTAACGAAGAGCTACGCGGAAGTAGAAAAAATCGTGGCCATTCGGACCAAAGAACTTGAAAATGCTAATCGGGAGCTCCTCCAAGATCAAAAAATGCGAGCCCTCGGCACATTGAGTGCAGGAATTGCTCACGATTTCAATGGCATCCTTTCAATCATCAAAGGCTCAACCCAGATCATTCAATCCAATCTCGACAACCCCGAGAAAGTCCGAACAAGGCTTGAACGAATCCACCTTGTCGTCGACCAAGGTGCAGGAGTCATCCGAGCGATGCTCGGATTGGCACGCTCAGGCGAGAAACACCTCCGGGAAGTCGACATAAACGAAGCGACCGAAACCACCATTAGATTACTTGATGACCGACTCCCGAAAGAATTGAACGTCAAATTCTCTCAGGCGAAAACACTCCCGCCAGTCCGGATCGTCGTTGATCTGTTTCAACAAACGCTAATTAACCTCATATCCAACGCCTCTGACGCGATGGAAGGCCGAGGAACGGTTTACGTCCGTTCACGCTATCAGACCACCACGCCGGCAAACCTTGCCCTTAAACCGAGCCATGGCAAGGGCTTCAACGTCATCACAATTCAAGATGCAGGATACGGCATTCCCGAAGAAGTGCTTCCCAGAATTTTTGAGCCATTCTTTACCAGCAAGGCATTCTCCTCAAAGCGAGGCACAGGATTAGGCCTATCGATGGTCTACGAAATGGCCCGAGAATTAAAGGCGGGACTGGCTGTTGAGTCCATCGCTGGAAAAGGAAGCACTTTCAGCATCTTCATCCCAGTCATCGAACTCGGTCCCCCCCCCGACACCTCGCACCCTTAGGAAACCGTAGACTCCGAGGTATTCTGTCTGACGGCTTCAACACAGCGCCCGCAAATCGTTTCATGTTCAGCATGAGTCCCGATGTCGCTTTCCCAATGCCAACAACGGCCACACTTCTCTAGACCAAAGTCTTTGGCAACAAAGACGTAAACGCCCTCTTCCGGCGGCACAGAAATAGTCTTGGAACCAAGCTTGACCTCATCCGTCGAATCACCCGTCACAAATTCAAGATGAGAGATGTTCAGAATTTCCCGGAGATCTTCCCCCCAGTCCGCCAAGCCCAACTCGGCCTCATTACGCGTCCGGATAACAACGAGTGCTTCGAGAGACTTTCCGATCGCTTTGGAACGTCGTTTCTCTTCCAGCTCCATCAGAACTCGATCGCGCAAACCAAACAATGTGGTCCACTGCTCGGTTTCGGTCTCCGCTCTTGATTCGCGTTCCGAATCGATCGAGGCCAGATGAACGGAATCGGGTCGATCAGCCCCAGGGATGAACTCCCAAACCTCGTCTGCAGTGAAGGCCAAAATCGGAGCAAGGAGTTGGCTCAAGCGCGTGACAAGATCATAAATCGCCGTCTGCGTTGAACGTCGTTTTGGATTATCAGCACCAAGTGTGTAGAGGCGATCTTTCACCACATCGTGGAAAACAGACGAAAGATCGACCGCCGCAAACTGCCCGAGTTTCTGATAAACCGTATGGAACTCATAGTTTTCGTACTGTCTCTTATACACATCTGACGCTGCCGACGAGCGATCTAGTGTAGAT
>CAJXVR010000304.1 GCA_913061285.1 uncultured Verrucomicrobiota bacterium
ACTCAGCGATTGGAGGGGGGCAACTCTTCATCGATTTCGGTCTTCGCTTGGCTGGAAAACAGATCGGAGGCGCGGCAAAGGCTGCCGTCGTTTCGAGTAGCCTCATGGGAAGCATCAGTGGAAGCGCGGTGGCCAATGTCGCCACGACCGGCGTCTTCACGATTCCTTTAATGAAGCGCACGGGCTATCCAGCACCATTGGCTGCCGGCATTGAATCCATCGCCTCAACCGGCGGGCAACTGATGCCCCCGATCATGGGAATCGCCGCCTTTGTCATGGCTGAGCTCCTTCAAGTGCCCTACGGCACCATTGTCCTTGCCGGAATCATTCCCGCATTGGCCTTCTATCTCTCGATCTTTCTCATCGTTGATTTCTCAGCCCGTAAGAACGGCTTCTCCCCCATGAATATGCCTCAAGACAAGGTGAAATCGCTCCGATCCCGATGGCACCTCCTTCTTCCTCCGATCATCTTGGTAGCCGGGCTCATCTGGGGCTGGTCAGCGCCCCTCTCAGCGCTTTCAGCGACCGGAGTCTGCATTGTCACTGCCTATTTCCGCCGCACAGATTGGCTGTCCCTCAAGGAATGGATGAAGAGCGTTCGGGCAGGAGTCACCCAGGCAGCCTCAGTCGCCATCCCGATTGCCGCCATCGGAATCATTATCGAGGTCGCAATTCAATCGAACCTTGCCCTTAAATTTGCGGGCGATCTCATTTCATTGAGCGGAGGCAACACCTTCGCGGCATTGCTCCTTGTGATCATCGGTTGCCTCGTTATGGGAATGGGACTCCCCACGGTCGCCGCTTATATCATCGGATCCATCCTTTTTGTCCCGACGCTTATCGACCTCGAAGTACCCGAGCTCTCGGCCCACATGTTTGTCATGTATTATTGCGTCCTCTCAATGGTCACGCCCCCCGTGGCTCTCGCCTCATACACGGCCTCTGGCCTGGCCCAAACCAATGCCTTCGTTACCAGCTTGCAAGCATTCCGCCTGAGCTGGGTCGCCTTTATTATTCCTCTCGGCTTCGTTTTCCAGCCCGCCCTGATCGGACAAGGGACCTTGATTCAAATCTGTGCGTCCATCGGGGTCCTGGTCATCGCCATCATTGGATGGGCCGCGACGCTGGAAGGGTATCTTTTCAAACGACTCTCCTCAGCTTGGCGTATTGCCATTGGATCACTCACGACCGCGATTTTTGCGACACCAATTTTTGTTCACTCGGATCTCGGCAGAACGACATTCCCGCTCTCCAAGCCATTGTGGATTCTATGGGCTTCACTGACAGGGCTATTGCTTGTCTCACTGACGCTCGCTACACTCTTGCCTCGTGCGAGACAGCTGCCCAAGTAACCCCGCTCAGATCGCTCGATCCCAAATTCGCTCCAGCGAACACACTGGGATCACCTACGGCCTGGCACCCGATTACGTCCAGTGCAACCTGGTTATCCTGAAGGCAAAGCATGCCTATGAGTTTCTGGTCTTTTGCCAGCGCAACCAACGCGCCTGTCCGGTGCTAGAGGTCACGGAAACCGGAAGCTACGAACCGAAGCGTATTGCACCCCAGGCGGATCTGAGAACGGACCTCCCCAAATATAATGTCTTTAGAAACGGAAAACTGACAGAATGCCCAAAGGATCTCTGTGCCCTATGGGAATCAGATTTTGTATCATTTCTGATCGGCTCCGGGATAAGCTTTGACGCCACCCTTTCACGGGCAGGCATCTCGGTCGATCGCCGCCATCGTTGGGTACTTCGTTCTACGATTCCCACCGATGCAGCCGGTCCCTTTCGAGGAAGCATGGTTGTGACGATGCGATGGATGTCCCATCAGGACGCCATTAAAGCCACGCAAATTACCGCACGGTTCCCCTTTAATCACGGCGCTCCAATTCATATCGGCTCGCCGGATCAAATCGGAGCGGACCTCAAGAACCCGCTTCATGGGCCAGAAATCGGGCCAATACCGACAGACCAAATCCCCGTGTTTTGGGCTTGCGGCGTGACGCCACAGGTAGCAGCAGAGGCGGCAAAACTCGATATCATGATCACCCACGCTCCCGCACACGGATTCATTACCGATCTTAAGACGAACGATGTTAGCCTTCCCTAGTTCCATCCCGCCCATCATGACAATACAATTCACGAACGTATCACCCCACCCGTTTTGGGCACTCATTATCGGAGCCGTCCTTGCGGTCACGGTCCCAATCGAAGCCCAGCAAGCTCAAGCGCGAGCTCGGGATCTCGGAATCCCTTTCGAAGGCACTCCTGGGCGCCACAATGCGATCACTGACGTCAAAGATGTCCGAGTCGGACATACGACGATTATCGAGGGTTCTGGAAAGCTAGAGATTGGCAAAGGCCCCATTCGAACTGGCGTGACGGCAATCCTACCTACCGGTCCGAACTACCGTCCCGTTTTCGCGGCCTGGGCTTCGCTCAACGGCAATGGCGAAATGACCGGAACGAAATGGATTGAGGAATCGGGTTTCCTCGAAGAGCCGATTCTTCTGACCAACACCCACAATGTGGGAAAAGTGGCAGACGCCTCCATCACCTGGAGACAAGAGCGACATTTCTATCCGGCTGGAGATCCATTTGGCTGGGCCTCGCTGCCCGTAGTCGCGGAAACCTGGGATGGTCGGCTCAATGATATCCACGGACGCCACGTCACTGAGGCCCATGTCATGGCTGCTCTCGACGGGGCAACGCCAGGGAACGTCGCGGAAGGCAACGTCGGTGGAGGCACGGGAATGGTCTGCCATCGCTTCAAGGGCGGAATTGGAACCGCATCAAGACGCCTCGCCAATGGCTTCACGGTCGGAGTCCTCGTCCAGGCAAACTACGGACGCCGAGAAGACCTGACCATCGCAGGCATACCGGTCGGGCGAGAACTGAGTGATCACATGCCACTCATGAATTCCTTGGCGCCAGGATTTGAAGGAAATTCAATTATTGCCATCGTGGCAACAGACGCGCCACTTCTTCCCCATCAACTCAAACGAATGGCCAATCGCGTTCCACTTGGGATCGGGAAAACTGGAGGTTACGGAAGTAACTCGAGCGGGGATATCTTTCTCGCGTTCTCAACTGCGAGGCTCGCAGGGGAGCACGCGACTGACATCATAGAGGTAAGGATGATCCAGAACGATTCAATCGATCCCTTCTTTAGAGCGACCGTCCAGGCCACGGAAGAAGCGATCATCAACGCCCTCGTCGCAGCGAGAGATATGGAAGGCATCAATGGGAACAAAGTCTTTGCGCTCCCGCACGACAAGCTTCGCAATCTGCTCCGCAAACACAAGCGCTTGACCAACTCACGGCCCAGCACTCCCCACCTCGGCATCAAGCCTAGCCTTCGAGACTTTCAGCCTCTTTGCGGAGGGAGTTAAAATTCCCAATCTCGCAACAATGAACAAAACACTCGGTCACAGACTTAAGCTGCTCCCATTTATTTCGAATATGTTTCGCCTCTTTTTCATTGATAAAGTCGTCTCCCGCAGCACAAGCCACAACCGATAGCAAATCAGCGAACTCTTGAACAATGCGATTGGTAGCCGGAATTAAGTAATCGGGATGCGGATGGGTGGTTTCTGGATTTCGAATAAAGAATCCACCGCCCTTTTCACTAATCCATTGGGCAATGCGCTCGTCTTGAGTGCTTTCAATAAGCGCTTGGACCCGGTCGAGTGGGTTAGTGGTACCACTGCCAGTCTCCCCAGCCGGTTCAGCCCACTTGTAAATCATCGATAGCGAAAGGCTCAAATCCTCCGCGATCTGCTTGGGGTTTCCGTCCTTAAATACTTCACGCAGTAAATCGTGAGAATGCATTCAAAAAAAATGCGACAAGACCGAACGAATGGCAAGCAACAACCGTTCGAGAATCGCCGAGAACCCCACCATTCGGTTCAAATCGAAAACCGAGAAGCGTAGAGCGAACACAAACACGACACAAACCACCGTTTCTAAGTCGGATCAATCGAGCCAATCCTTGCGAGAGGCCCGCACACGAGAGAGGCAGAACGCTCCCTTAGCCTCCATCCTTTGATGCCTTCGCTGGGCGCAACGGCTCGTTCAGTGGAAGCACCCAAGACTTGGGCCATATAGACCTAGAGACCGAAAGCAAATCAACTTGCGGGTCAACAAGCCGTTGGGCACGCCGTCCGTTCAGTGAAACTCGAGCATCCGCATGTATCGATACATTGGAAACCCCTTTTCTTCCCAACTCCTCCCCAAGAAAATGGGCGAACTGGATGATCATATCCGGTTTCGTCGTCATCCTCCGAGCCTGCCAGCTCTCCATGAACTCAGTAAGCTTGACCTCTGAAGAGATTCCAGTGTCCTTATCCTTCACCCACAATCGGATCTTTCCGGACTTGCTCCTGAGCTTCATGTGCCAAGCATAGAGATGCCCTTCCTCCGTCCAACTCACATTGCCCGGATAGGCCCAGTGCCTCAAGGGCATCACAATTTGCCAGCCAATATAGACTGCGATAAAAGGAAGCCCCCACGAAAAGCCTGTCACAGGCCTCGCAACATCAGTCGAAGTCGGCGAATTCGCTTCGAATACAAAAAATCGGCGTGGCCAACTGGCAGCAAAGAAAAGGCTCGTCATCGCAATCGCGAACCAAGGAAAGATCCCTATACTGAAAAGCACGGCATTCATCAGATTGAAGGCCACCACCAATACAAACCCAGCGGTCCGAGTCACGCGCCACAACAATAGCGGAACAATGAAAAGGTCAAACAACAGCCCTCCGTAGACCATCGACATCACAACCAGCTCCTCTTCGAAGTACGCCCCAATAAGGGGATAGTCAGCGCGGGAACGGAGCCACGTTCGGAGCGGTTCCCCTGCCAACCAATCTCCATTGAGTTTGGCAATCCCTCCGAAGAAATAAACCGCCCCCATCTGAAACCTCAAAACATAGAGACACCAAGCAGGAATCGTCTCCCTTCGGCGACAGAATCCCCATTTCACATCCAGGGAACCCAGCCCATTGGCAGGAACAAGCACCATCAGGAAGGCAATCAGACACACCAAGTAGAAGTGATTTAAATACCGAGCCTGTTCCAAAAAAAAGACGTAGGAGAAGGCGAGACAAAGGAGCGCGGCAGATAATCGATACGCGAAACCAAAAATCACAAAGATCGCGAGGATTCCTATGCCCACGAAATGCCAATACATCCCATCCCCTGGCCAGGGTTGCAGCCACCCAAATCCCAGGTATCCAAAATGAAACTCAGGCTCAATCCAATAGTCATAAATCCAACCGTGACTGAAGTAACGGCACACTTCCCACAGAATCAAGAGACCAAAGCTAATCCGCGCGAACACAATCGATGCGATATCCACAGGCCGGCCAACTTGGAAAATCACTCGTTGCAACAGATTTGTCTTCATTCGAAACAGCCTCTCAGAATACGGATTATCAGGAAAAGCAGATTGATTTAGGATCAATTCCTCCGAAACACAAAGCAGAAACAACCGTAAGAACCAGTCATTCCTCAAAAAATCAGCCGCACGCGCAATTTTTTTCGCTCTCTCGCCAACAATCAATTCGAGAAGCACCCAGGAGACTCTACGCTAGCCCAAGCCCCCCATTTTCCGGCGCCTATCCCTTTTTTTCGCTTTCTTTCCTTCCTAATCCGCCTCCTTCCCTTTGAATCAACCTGCCCTCCCACACTTTCCGTCATCCTCCCCCTAAAGCAAGGCACCAATAGCCAGCACTACGACGCTCCGGATCGTTATATAAATACAACAACACTATAAACACCAGAAAAACACATTCACCAGCCCAACTTTTACAAACAAACAACCCCAATTCACTACACCTGTCCTGCTTTTTACGTCTCCCGCCTCACAAACGTGCTCCCCTGCCCCCTAAAATTCGTCATTATACCCATAAAACGGTGTTTTTTAATAAAAAAGACACCCACCCCCACTACTCGGCACCTCAGTATTAAATCCGTCACCACCGCTTCTTTATTCGACATTAGACATCTAATTTCGCTTTATCAACTCATTATTAGACATATAATTTATTTAATAAAAAGCCCTTGACGCAATCTATAACTAGACACTACAACATTGCCACATCAGAACACAGCAGCTGGAACGCTTTGCTTAGTTAAAGCCCAAGAATAATGCGACGTTCGCGAACCAGCCGCTGAGTTCGATGAAGAAAAAGAACCAAAACCACAAAAAACAGAAAAAGCACAATGAACATCAGAATTAACAAGCCAAGCAATCGTAAGCAAAGTGGATTCACACTCCTCGAGCTCGTTATTGTTATCGCCATTCTCGCCGTGATTGGTGGTGCCGCACTCGTGGCATACGACGGACTCGATAAGAAAGCAGCGAAGAGCCAGGCAACCTTCAACCTGGCTGCTATCGACAAAGGGGTTCGGATGTCGAAGGTTATCACCGGAAATTATCCCGATGATCTCGACCTCGTCGTACAATCAGATTCAACTCTTGCTGATCCTACCGGAACGACAGCAGTTTCCGCCGATACCGGGGGCTTCTTCTCCAGAGTCCCTCGAAGCATTGAAGGCACAGACAACGATCAGTCCACGGGTGATGGCCTCTTCAGTATGTATGCTCTGACGGCAGAAATGGTGACCGCATTTGATGAGGTTGGAATCGACTCCGTTCGTGGTATTACAATCGCAAACGACACGGCTGCGATCAGCTTGGCAAACCGCGCATTTGATGCCGCTCCTACAGGGGTTGGAACAGAAGCAGCCGTAGCGACCGGCCTGGTTGTCCCAATCATCAAGACCCAGAATCACGGAGCAGCAAATTCAAACGATCTCGCAGCGATCACAGGATTGGCAGCAGATACCACTCATATTGTCGTCGCCCTAGGACTTGGAAATAACTCCTCCATCGTTTCCGACGACGTCACGGTCAACTCTGGCAACTTCTCGGAAGCACCCTTCTATGCAGACCTAGCGAGTACAGAATACGGACGATTCTATCTCCTCTTCCACATCGCCTCGGATACGGGCGGCACGGCAGACGAAATTGACGCCAATGAAGTGTTCAGCGAGGCACGATTCGTGGGAGTTCTTGATGCTGAAGGAAATTGGCTGGACCAAGAATTCGCCGATGCAAATGGTACGAAGTCTTGATCCAATCTGCTTTCTGTTGGCAACGCGATAGAGTCGCAATTCTTGGCAACAGCAGAGACACCCTCGCTGTGGGGCTAGTGTAACAATACCGCCGTGAAACTAGGTCCCGCAGCGATGGGTATCAAGAAAAAACCAGCGCAAAGTCAAGCAGCACAAACTTGATATCAACGAGGAAGATGACGAACCGGTCCGGCATCTTCCTCGTTTCCCCTGAATACTACACGAACACTGATCATTCCCCCCTCGGGGCAACAATTAGCATGAAGGTCCAACCAATTATCAAAGAATCTCACGGCGCTTTTACGTTGCTCGAATTGATGATTGTCGTCGGTATTCTTTCCGCTCTCGCAGGAGGTGCCGTGATGTTACTCGGCCCCGTCGAAGAGCAGGCCCGCTCACAAATGAGCATTGCTGAAATGGCTCAACTTCGAGAAGCCATCCAAAACTTTCATACCGACACGGGCTTTCTTCCCAAGCAAGGGCCCTTCGCCCTGACTACAGACGGAGGATCCGTTCCCGTTCCAGCAGAAGGAAGCACCTGGTTCAAGCATCCAGCAAATTTACAACAGCTCCTCGAAAACCCCCTTGAAGGAACCGGCCATGCGCTTTCAACTTGGGATCCCGATTCAAAACGAGGATGGCGAGGCCCCTACATTAGCAGTTTCGGTGAAGGCTATGTTGATATTGGCGATAATCTCGCCCCTGACGGAAGCGGTAGCCCCACAGCGGGCAACATTTTGGCAGAACTTCCCAGTATCGCAGATCCCTTTGTCGCCAAGGGCGACGGTTCCTATTTAGTGTGGCGATTTCAGTCTGGCGCCGACCCACTCAATCAGTGGGGCCGCCCTTACCTCTTAGTGGATCCCCATGATGAATCGGCAGCCCGCATCATTGGGATGGGTGCCAACCGAACCTACGAAGCCGGGCTAGGAGACGACTACGTCTTCAACTTATTTCAATAGCACGGTCTAGAAGCCACTCAAAACGATAGGAGAAAGCGCTCATGAAACGTCGCATTTATCACACTTATGTCGCCCAAGAAAAATTTCGGCGCTCGTTTCAAGACTTCGCAGGCTTTACCCTTCTCGAACTGCTGATCGTCGTCGCCATACTCAGCGCGCTCGCCTTCGGGGCGGTTTCCATGGTGGACGAAGCCGAAGAACACGTCCGCTTTGACACCAATAAATCTCGCTTGGTGAATATGAGGCATGCCGTCATCGGCGACCTCCAAGGGCACCTAACCCAGCCACCGGTCATTCACGGATACGTCGCCGATATGGGGCGGCTCCCAAACAGTGTCTCAGAACTCTTGATTCAAGGGGCTCAACCGACTTGGGGATACAACACCAACGCCGACATCTGGGCCGGTTGGAGAGGCCCTTACATCCACACCCTGACAACCTCCAATGGCAACAAGAGCTTTTCGGATGGTTGGGGAAACTTTGGTGATACCAATAACTTCGGATGGCGCTTTGAGGCAGATCAAGACGCAGGAACCTTACTTGTTCAAAGCTATGGAGCCGATGGAGCAAGCGGCGGAACGGGCTACAATCTTGATTATCCAGAAAGCGGGTATTTGGTCCATGAATACGAGGCACTCATCGACATCGCCCGATGGCGTGTCCAAGTCATCCTCAGTAATTCATCAGGAAGCGGAGGCGATGATGATGACGACGACGATGATGACGATGACGACAGTGCCGGGGATGACCTTCCTGCAGCCGACACCTACGTTCGGCTCCATCTCCACTATCCCGAAGAAGGAAACCTCGACTGGCCAGCAACTTGGCCAAGCACCGATGAAGAGCGCGATGCCGCTCCCTACCTCAGCAAGAAGATAAAGATAAAGGGGAATGAAGTCAAAGAAGGCGATACCTTACAAGTAGAATTCGATTTCGGCGACACTTCGAAGAAAATCCCATTTGGTGTTCGCTCCTTCACCGTAGTGGAAAACGATACCGGAGACGTATTTGGAACTGCTGATCAAGGCGGCATTCGCACAGAAATACTCCCTCGCACTCAGCTTCCAACAGAAACCATTACCTGGGAGCTAGAATGAAGAAAGCCTCGCCAATCGATTCTCTAAAGCGACTCTTCGATCCCAAGCCGGTTGAGTGGCTCGTATTCGAGTTCAACGGATTCGCACTCAAAGCGATTCGTGCGACGGTGCTCGATGGAACCCTCACAATCAATGAAATCAACCACTCAACCAAAGCGACCGTCGATGCGTGCTTTAGTGAATTGATTGAGATTTTTTCGAAAAACAACCCGACACTTCCGTCTCGGGCTCTTCTCATCACCAGCCAAGCGGCCAGTACGGTCCTCGAACTTCCGATCAATCCCTACGCACCCTACAAAGATTCAGAACTCACCGAACTTGTCCGGTGGGAGTTTGAGCAACAGCTGACCGAGCAACTTTCCGCTCTGACCCTTGACACGATCATGGTTGGCCGGGGATTGATGACGGAGCCTGAAGTTGACGAAGCCCGAGAGGCGATGCTCAGCGGAAATCCAGGCACACGGTCCGTTGCAACGGCCCCCACCAAATTTGCCGACCAAACGGTCGCTATGGGAATTATCGCCCGCAACGATGCTGACGAATCCCTCAAGATTCTCGAAGCGTTTCAAACGTTCGACGACAATCTCTCGTGCAGGTTCTTCCCTCTCGCAAAAGAAGGCGATTCGGCCGGAGAGGCAGGCTTCCCATGGCTCGTCTGCGGAATTAGTGAGACCACGAGACGGCAGTGGGTCACTCGATTCGAAAACCACGAGCTTCGGCTCGAACGGATCTACCCAGTTGGCTATACCAGCAGTGCGGCCATAGAACCTCTCTCACTTGATTCCACCCACGCGGTCCTTGACTTGCTCGACGGAATCGATTGCTACGCTGGCTACGAAGGCAATCAGCTAAAATCCGTTCGGTGGGGAACAGCTCCACTATCACCTCGAAATCCCGAAGCACTGATCAATCTAATTGGGGGTGATCGCCTGGACAATCTCTGGATCTCCGGTAGAACAGAAATCGCCAACCCGGTTGCCAAGGCCATTTCTGAGGGTCTCAATATTCC
>CAJXVR010000305.1 GCA_913061285.1 uncultured Verrucomicrobiota bacterium
TCTACACTAGATCGCTCGTCGGCAGCGTCAGATGTGTATAAGAGACAGATTCTACGGGGGCGGGTTGTTTGATCATGCTCCCCGGGCCACCCAGGGAGTTGCGACCAATGTTTGATCGCGAGGTCTTGCCGTGGCTACAGAAAGAAGTCCTGAGTCCGGTCGGCTTTGCTTGCAGGACTCTGCGTTCGACGGGCATTGGAGAATCGAGGGTTGAGGAACAGTTGAAAGATCGCATTCAACCCTTGGTCGAGAAAGGTCTTGAAATCGGCTACTGCGCGCGGACAGGTGAGGTAGATGTTCGAGTAATTGCTCGTGGGGCAGAGGCCGAGTCTCTGGTTGATGAAGCGGTAGCGCTGGTCTTGGATTCGTTTGGTAACTCAATCTATGGGGAGGATGATGAGCGGCTCGAGGAGGTAATCATTCGGGACTTATCGAAGGCGGGACAGTCCTTGGCTCTGGCTGAATCTTGTACAGGAGGATACGTAGCCCATCGGTTGACCAACGTATCTGGTGCTTCGGCCGTACTAGAATCTGGTCTCGTTACCTACAGCAACGAGGCGAAGATGCGATTATTAGGTGTTGCTCAGGCGACTCTTGATACCTATGGCGCGGTTAGCAAGGAAACGGCCAAAGAGATGGCGGAGGGGGCCAGACGTTTTGCGGGATCGGACTTTGCGCTTTCAATCACTGGAATCGCAGGACCTAGTGGTGGTTCCGAGGAGAAACCAGTGGGAACGGTTTTTATCGGGCTTGCCGATCCAGAGCGAACGAGAGTGATGAAGTGTTTCAACCCCGTAGATCGAGAGTCGTTCAAGTACATGACCTCACAGCAGGCGTTTGAGATCTTGCGTCGAGTGCAACGGAAACAAGATCCTTCGCCTGTGTCGAACACTTCTCAGTCGTGAAAAACTAGATTATTCGACGCGATGATCATCGTAGGCGTTCTTACTTTCTTGTTGGTAACGGCAGTGGTTGCGCTGCAGGTTCAGGCGCTTCTGCTCATTTCAGATCATTTGCCGCGTTTTCCCTTTCGGCATCTTTTCAAGGTAAGCCTGGGTTTGATCGGCGTTATCGTGACCCATGTCGTGTCGATCATGGTATTTGGATTCGCGATGTACTGTTTGAATCACGTGAACTCTGAGCGCTTTGGTCATCTCGAAAGCACCGGGGGGCAAGAAATACACGACTTTGTATACTTCTCGTTCACGACCTACACCACGGTAGGGTATGGCGACTATATCCCGGTTGGTCCGATTCGGATCATCTCTCAAATCGAGGCGCTCGTTGGGTTGGTACTCATAGCCTGTTCCGCATCGTATATCTTTATCATTATGCAGGACTACTGGCGAACGCATACGCGTCGCATGCGAGCTGCCGAGTCAAAAGACTAAAGTCTTCAGGCACAATCAAGCAAGCGACACATCGCCGCAAAGATGCACTTCTAGCCCCAAGCCCGCCATCATGGCTGCTTTAATGCGGCAGGCGCGGTGGGCCTGTTTCTCAGTGGGTGCGTAGACGACCTGAATATGGTTCGATTTGTGGCGCGCCATCATTTGGTCTCGTGAGACTCCTTTGGTAACAGCATGCATAATGGGCCATTGTGGTGTCGTTTCTTTCCACCGTCGCTCGGTCTCTTTTTCGGGTAATTTGACGACTTCTGCGACGCCTAGATCACAGTGAAGTTTTTGGTCCATGACGAAGACACGGCTCCACACGATGTGGCCCGGTTTGGAGATTCCCTTGAGTGTACCGCCGCCAAGTCGGAAATACATCGGCGGCTGTCGTTCGCTGGAAGCTCCCTTGAACCCGTCGATGAAGTGTGCTGGTGGTGCGGCTCCTGAGATGAGAAAAACCCAGACATAGTCATTCACTCCTTGCCCTCGATAGTGTTGTCCCCATCTTAAATCATGAAGCGTATTTTCGGGTGAAAGACCGAGCCGACGCCAGAGTCGATGCGTGACAAGCGCGTCAAGGCCAGCACACTCGTCAACCTCGTTGAAGTGAGGAACGGGTTCATTCTCGAAGAGAATGTCGCCAGATTTGGGATCGCTTACCGGTGGGCGGATAGAGTTGTTGAGTAATCCCTCGACGAGATCACTGGCAGGAAGAAGGTCCTTGAGCCCTTGTTGATACTGAATCCCGATGGTGGCGCAGCCGAACTCGTGAGCGAGTCGCACCGCGGCGATGTACATTTGGCATTGTTGAAGGATTTGGGATTCCGTGAGATCTGTTTCTTCCTTGGAACCAAGTTTGAATTGGACCCCTTTTCGTTTCAGCCACTCGTACACCAGTCTCGCCTCTGAGAGCTCGACTTCGTTGCTGGCAGCGAACAGGGCGGACTGACTCATTCGCTCTTTAAAAACACCGGTGGGGTTCAGGAGTTCATCTGGAATAATGGCGTTGTGCATTCCCATACAGCCTTCGTCGAATACGCCCATAATAGGCTTGGAGTCCTGAAAATCCGCGGCTGCCGCTTTCCCGATCTGCTCGTCCTTGAGGGGGAGTTTGAGTAGGTTCAGATCCTTGACATGGCTTTGGTCGTGAGTAATGACGCCTTCAGAAAGCCATTGCTTTAGTCCATTGAGGAAGTAGGCATCTTTAAACGATTCACTCCAAATGGTGCTGTAGTTGACGCCCATTTTTGTGAGTGATCCGTTTAGATTGAGCATTCCCACCAGGCCTGGCCATGTTCCGCTCCAGTTGGCGACAGTGAGAATAGGGCCCTTATGGGTGAAGAGGCCAGGGAGCAGGTGTTGGCTATACTGCCAAACGGCCTCCGCAACGATGAGTGGCTGCGATGGGTCGATTGTGCGAAAGACTTCGATTCCCATTTTTTGTGAATCGATAAAACCGTGTTTCTTGGCTCGATCGAATTTGTGGGCTCGGGTGACATTCCAGCCCAGGCGTTTGATCGCCTTGACCAGGGTTTCTTCCATTTTCTTTTGCTCTTGCCAGCACTGTTGGTTGGCAGAGAGGCGAAGATCTCCGTTGGCGACGAGCACGATACTTGGGCGCGTTTGGGATTGCTGGCTCATGGGAAGGAATTTACCACGGTGAGGGGCACGGATTCGAGCTTTTGTCGTTGTCTTATTCTTGCTTATCCAGAGTGATCGCGGGCTGCATCTGAAGATATCGATTGAGATCTCTCATCTTTAAGAGGCATAGTGTGGGGATGATGGCTCGTTTCTCTCCGTTTGTTCGTTTCTGTTTGTTGGGGCTACTTGGTTCCTTGGGCTTCTTACCTCAGGCAATGGGGCAGAAGGTCGACGGTTGGCAGGTCGGGATGGCCAGAAAACTCATCACGCCGAGCGAGCCGATCTGGATGAGTGGTTATGCCTCTCGAAATCGGCCTGCGGACAGCACACGAACCGATCTCTGGGTCAAGGCCATGGCTTTGAAAGATCGTGACGGGCATGTGGGTTTGATTCTCTCCCTGGATCTGGTGGGAATTGGGGCTGAAGTTTCGGGCTCCATATGTCAGGCCCTGATGAGTGCCCGAGGGCTTGATCGCTCTCAGATACTCATTAATTCATCGCATACTCATACAGGCCCTGTCGTCGGAAACAACCTCAGGACCATGTATTTCCTGTCCGACGAAGCGAATGAGAAAATTGATAACTATACCCGGCGGCTCAGCGCGACTGTCGTTGCTTGCGCGGAAGAGGCGCTTAGTTCGTTTGAACCCGCTCGTGTCTCGTTTGGAACGGGACAATCGCGATTTGGGGTGAATCGAAGAAACAATCCAGAAATGCTGGTTCCTAAGCTCCGATTTGAAGGGCAGCTGAAAGGGCCTGTTGACTACTCGGTGCCCGTGTTGCGAATCACGGGGAGTGATGATCGAACTGTTGGGATTCTCTTTGGATATGCCTGCCATGCGACGACGCTCAGCGATTATCAGTGGTCTGGGGACTATCCGGGCTATGCGCAGTTATTCTTAGAGGGGCGCTATCCTGGAGCGATGGCTCAATTCGTTGCTGGCTGTGGTGCGGATATCAATCCAATTCCTCGACGAAAGCCGGAGTTAGCCGTGAGTTATGGTGCGGCGCTTGCCGATTCTGTTCATGCGGTACTCGGAGGCGTGATGGAAGAGATGGCGCCGAAACTCGTAACACAATACGGGCTCAAGGATCTAGGTTTCGATCAGGTTCCAGACCGGGAGGCTCTGGAAAAACAGATCGCCTCAAAGGACCGTTATATTCAGTCAAGGGCACGGCACTGGATTGCCGTGCTCGAGCGAGGGGGAAAGATCCCATCGACCTATCCCTACCCGGTCAGTTGGTGGCGATTTGGGGGTGAAATGGACTTGATCGCCATGGGGGGAGAGGTGGTAGTAGAATACGCATTGGCGATCAAACGCCAATTCGGGGGCTCCTCTTGGGTAGCTGGATACTCCCACGATGTTATGGCCTATATCCCTTCCCAGCGAATATGGAGGGAAGGTGGCTATGAGGGGGCAACCTCAATGATCTACTATGGGCAGCCAGACCGGTGGTCAGATACCGTGGAGCAAGATGTTCTGGAACTCATCGCGGATCTTGGAAGAAGCGTAGGACACTAGACACGGAGATCAGTAGGTTTCGTCATCAGGAGGGCAGCCTTGGAAGGGGGGGGCGAAGGCTCTGTACTCCTCAGATCGATAGTTTGGATTGCAGATCGCTTGGCGTTCAAGGCAAAGAAAAAGCCCCGGTTGAGATCTCAACCGAGGCTTTTGAAAAGGTTTTAGCTAGGAGTCCCTAGCGCCAAATCGCTTAGTCTCTCCCCAAGTTAGGCGAGATGAAGAATTGGAAAGGCTGATTTACTGGGTTCGTTCCTCCAGCTGCGACGGTCGTTCCCGGGGGAGTCGCAGGTGGTTGTGGAAAACCTTGCCCGCTGTCTGGGATGACAGTTCCAGTGCTAGGATCAAACCGTTGATTTCCACCGAGTCTGAATGCTCCGACAGTCCCGCTTCGATCATAGACAACGTCTACGGATCCTTCTTTCACACGAACTTCACCGCCAGCGGAGATCGCGAAGGTGACAGGACCGGAGGTAGAATCTACGGCAACTTGACCGTTTGGAATCTTCACAACGAATTTCGAGAGAGAAGAAGATTTGTTCACTGTGCCTGAGATGAGACCAGCAGAAAGCGTGAGCTGGATGTTTGAAACTTCCTCAACTCCAGTGTCTTCTGATTCGAGTGTGTCGATTGAAAGCGTGGTGTTTTCTGAAAGAGAAACGGTATTGCCGTTGACGTTCAGTGTGGCTCTGGCGTTGGATCCGGTCGAGAGGACCGAACCTGCTGCGAGTGCGTCTCCGTTCATAGCACCAGTCACTGCGCCGGAGCTAGTGACTAGAGATGCTTTCCCGGGAGCGGCGTTGAGTGTCTCGCCAAGGTTGAGCAGACAGACTGATACCGCCAGTGCAAAAAACTTTGATTGAACTCCTAATGTCTTCATTGATTGATGCTCCTGACCTTTGAACACTTCTAAGATCTTGTTGGCAAACAGTAGAGGCTGTTGCCCCTTGATGTCAAATCCATATTTCATCCTATGGAGGGATTATTAGCTAAATCGAGGCGTGTAGGAGGATTGACGTAAGCTATTGGAGCCCATTTGTTTATTTTTGTAAAGAATTGAGACAAATCCGAGCATTGTCGGCAGTGGAAGCCGGGCTTTTTCTCTGATCCCTTTCTTTTCGAGCCTGGGTCAATCGCTGATTGAGAACGAGGGGCGGCAGAGATTAATTCGGATAGAGCAGATCTAGAACAGCATGGGGGCGCGACCCATTTGAGTCGAAACGAAAACCTTCGGCGGCGGCTAGGGGGCATTCTTCTTGTGGGTAGCGATTGCTGCAGACCTCATTTGCCTTCAGCCCTGTAAAGGGTCTGGCCATAGTCTTCGACATCGGCATCGAGCCTGACCATAGGTTTTATTTGTGCAAAGACACATCTGCGTGTATCTTAAGCCCCTGTTAGGAAAACGGCCGTTACTTATGGTCAGGGCAAGTCGTAGTTTCTGTGGAAAGGCTTTTCGAAATCAGCAAAAGCTTTCACCCAACCGTCGTATCCAGAAAAAAGTTGTCAAACACCATAACCTGACTTAGGTTTCGGGAAATGCGTGCATATCCTGCTGTATTGGCTTGAGCCAGTCGCGGAGGATTTGCACTTAGAACACACGAATAAACTGCAAGAGGAACTGAACATGAAGTTTAATCAATGGACATTAGCTTTGGCCTCCGTCGGGATGGTCAGCTTGAGTTCAAACGCCCTGGCCGATTCACACAGCGTAATGAGCCAGGTATCGAAGACGACCATGAGTGGGTACGTCGACACGTCGGCAATCTGGGGAATTGGCAAGGGCGGTAACGCAAACTTCCCTGGTCGAACGAATGACGGAGCTGGGTATGTTGATGGCTTCAACCTCAACGTTGTCCAACTGAGTTTGGAAAGCCCTCTGGACGAGAGCGAATGGGCAGCCGGTTACGGCGTTGACCTGTGGTTCGGTCCTGATGCTGCATGGTTGGGAAGTAACAGCTTCTTTGGCACTGGCGCTGGTGGCGACTTGGGTATCAAGCAAGCCTATGTTGCTCTGCGTGCTCCTATCGGCAACGGTATCGACATCAAGATGGGTCAATTCGACACCATCATTGGTTACGAAGTGGGTTCTGGACCAGGTAACCCTAACTTCAGCCGTTCATACGGATTTTTCTTGGAGCCATTCCAACACACCGGTGTGTTGGCTAGCTACCAGTTGACCGACGAGATCGGTGTTTCTGCTGGTGTTGCTAACTCTTATGGTTTCGGCATTAACGATCGACCAAACGCTATCGGTCAAGGAAATGAGTCAGAGAAGACCTACATGGCTTCTGTGAGCTACGAGATCCCAGAGGAAGCAGGTTTCTTGGGCGGCGGCGCTCTCTATGCAGGTATCGTTGATGGTCTTGTTGCTGGTGGTGCTCCATCAGATCGAACCAGCTACTATGCGGGTGCGACTGTTCCTACCCCTATTGATGGCCTTGCTCTTGGTTTGGCATTCGATTTGGCTGACACTGCAGCTGCTGGTGATGCCTACTCGATCGCTGGTTACCTTTCATACCAGGTGACCGAGAAGATGACCTTCAATGGTCGTGTTGATTATGCCAAAGCTGACTCCGGCGTGTTCTTCGTTACTGATGACGGTGGCGACAGCGAGCTCTTGAGCTTGACTGGCACGGTTGACTACAGCCTCTGGGAAAATGTTATCAGCCGACTCGAAGTTCGCTGGGATCACGCTCTTGAAGGTGGCGACGCCTTCGGTGGTGCCAACGGCGGCGGATTCGGTGCTCTTCCAGACGACGAAAATGCTGTGACGATTGCGTTGAACGCAGTCTACCAGTTCTAAGCGTAGTCCTTGGTAATTCTCAAAACCCTCTCCTCAACGGGAGAGGGTTTTTTTGTTTGTCTAGCGGTGCTGCCAAACACCGTTGTTCCGAAGCGGGAGGAGAATCCGGCTTAAAAGGGCATCACAGGTCAGGGTAGGGTCTTAAGGAGGTCCGCTGAGGTGGAATAACCGGAGCCGCTGTCGCAGATTGGCCATAGCTTGTTACACGGCAAGCAAAGGGGGGGATTACTGTCTTGCCTCTAAAGGGGGAGAAGTTCTTGGTCCTTAAGATAGGTCTGGGCTCAGATCCAGAGCCCGGAGATGAGAGCTGTCGAAGCCAAGATGAAGGCGTTGACGCTTCGTAACAGCCTCGAAATCCGGGAAGCATTCACAAAAGTGCTGAATCTAAGACAGCGAGGCTTTCGGGATACAACCCGATGACCAACTGCAGAGGCGTGTTGACAGAGCTGTCTCTTATTGTCGAACTTTAGAACAGATCCCTCGTTTGCTTTTCTGAGCGAAATCCAGAAATTCAATGCAGCAGGGAGCTGTGAATTGATCCCTCGCAAGCTCAAGTCCTTTTGCGATGGAGTGCCCTTGCAGGTAGATGAGGTGATAGAGTTTCTTCATCTGGATCCGGTCTGCCGATGAGATTCCGGCGCGGCGCATACCAATCATATTTAGGCCGCTGACTTCGTTGATACGGCTATTCATCAAGAATGGGGGGAGATCTTGGCTAACTCCGGAATTGCCCTGCAGAAAAGCGAGTCGACCGATTCGCGAAAACTGATGGACCCCTGCGTTGCCGCCGAAGGTGACCTGATCTTCGATAACCGCATGCCCAGCGATTAGGGCTCCGTTGGCAAAGATATTCTTGTTTCCGATCTGAGCATTGTGGCCTGCGTGACTTGAAGCCATGAAGTAATTATTGGAACCAATTCTCGTAGCTTCGTCTTCGGAATTCGACCGATGGATTGTCACATGTTCGCGAAACGTGTTGCTATCGCCGAGAATCGTTTTCGTTGGCGCGCCGGCATAGGATAGATCCTGGGGGGTATCTCCGATGACGCAACCAGCGTGGAAGGTGTTGTCGGCGCCGATGCTTGTATGGCCGGTGAGATAAACCTGCGGTCCAAGTTTGCAACCGTTTCCAAGGGAGACGTCGGCGTCGATTACGACAAAGGGACCGATGAGGATATTCTCACCGAGTTCTGCTTTTGGGTGAATCGTCGCAGTGGGATGAATTGTGTTCGGCATGTCGAGTGGCTCAGTCGATTTCGTTCTATTCTGAAATATGTCCAAGCTCTCGTAAAGAACAGTAGTCCTTTTGGTGGTTCTTGCTGGGAGCGCCAAGGATAACGTGGTCAATGAGGTCGATTCTTAAGAGCTTGCCGGCACGGACAAGATCCCTGGTAACCCGAATATCTGCCTGAGAAGGGCTAGGGTCGCCGCTAGGATGGTTGTGGACGATGGCAACGGCCGCTGCTTGATGAATGATAGCAAGTTTAAAGACTTCTCTTGGATGGATGAAGAGAGTGTCAAGTGTTCCGCTACTGATTTGTTCGACACGAATGAGACCGTGACGGCTATTGAGTAATAGGATGAAGCAGGTTTCCACGGACTGATCTCGCAATTCCAATCGGAGTAGGTCGGCGATCTTTTCGGGGGCGTCGATCATTGGGACTTCAGGGCGGAGCTCGCGAGCCATTCGTTTCGCGAGTGTGAATGCGCTCTTTAGTGTTACTGCTTTGTCGTTTCCAATACCCTTTGTTTGCCGAAGTTCTGAAAGGTCTGCTTGCGCCAGCGCGGCCAGACTTTTGAACGTTATGAGAAGTTCGTTTGCTAGTTTGATCGCTGAATGCCCTTTGGTTCCTGTTCGGATAATGATCGCCAAGAGATCGGCGTCACTCAGGGTCTCAGCGCCGTTAGATAGCAGACGTTCTCGCGGTCGAGAATTCGTGGGTAGGTCCTTGATGCGCACGCCATAGGTCTATGACCTTTGTGAAAGATTTGTAAAGAAGTTTTATGGCTTCTTTAAGGATTGTTTTTGGAGTAGATGCTAATTCTGGATTCCTAGTCACGTGTATAGGCCGCAAATTCCTCCAGACGGTGGGGGGGGATTCGAGCCTCGATCTCCGCAAAGGCGCCTTCATATTTCAAAGTGATGACTTGGCCAACTTCGTGAATTCTTGCAATCACCGAAGCTTCGTCAACTGGGACGGCTAGGTTAAGCACGGAGCGAATGGGACGTAAGCTGTTGGAAAGATGCGCTTTGAGAGCATCGAAGCCAATTCCTTTGGCTGCCGATACGCCAACCGAAGGAGAAAACCGATTGGTGAATAGATCAAGAAGATCTGAGGATTCGAACTGGTCGATCTTGTTGAAGACCATGAGTGTGGGCTTGTCCTGGGCGCCTATTTCTGAGAGTACTTCATTAACGGCGTCGATTTGTTGATCCGCCTGTGGGTGGCTGGCGTCGACGACGTGTACCAGGAGGTCTGCTTCGGAAACCTCTTCCAACGTGGCTTTGAACGCTTCGACAAGACGGTGCGGAAGTTTGCGAATGAACCCCACGGTATCCGATAGAAGGACTTTTTGGTTGGTGTCGAGTCGAAGCTTTCGAGTGGTGGGATCAAGAGTTGCGAAGAGCTTGTCTTCTGCTTGCACTTCCGCGCCTGTGAGGGCGTTGAGGAGTGTCGATTTGCCCGCGTTTGTGTAACCGACGATCGACGCAAGGGGCCAGTTATTTCGGCGCCGTCCTTGCCGTTGAACCGATCGGTGTCTG